>CAMAXB010000097.1 GCA_945862035.1 Opitutus sp. GAS368 | reverse complement strand
GGGCGGAACGCCAGCCCTCACGGTGCTTGCGGATCCAATCGAGCAACGCGCGCTCAAACCCGATGTCGTAGCCGAGGCGCTCCGATTCCAGCCATTTGTGGCGGAGGATCTCCTCCCGTTCCGCCAGGAATTCCTGGTAGAGCGAGGATTGCTTCACGAAGTCGCGCGAACCGGGGGCTTCAGGCGGCTGATTCGGGGAGGACATGGCAACCACAGGATGAGATGGCAGGGACGGCGGGTGTCAGGCAAGTCCTGGATTCTGCCGGACCTCAAAAATAATCACGTCCGGCGGCGCGAGCGGACTCCGCGCAGGGGAGACGGAAACATCGGGAGCCTTGCAGCGGAACAGGGCGGAAACACCGCCTTCATTCATAAGCGCCATGGTCGTCTTTGGTCGTAAACTAGGTTCGAGGCGAGGGCTGTCAATGCCCGGAACGCGTCTCCGTCGACGTCGGCGGGCGGAAGCCCGTCGCCCCCCTCAGGCGCTGACCTGACCCGGGGCCGGCTTGGCTAAACGGGCCAGCAGGGCCTCCGAAATGTCTCGGAAAACCGTCCCCGCAAGGCCCTCGGGATCCGTGATTGTGACGGGCTTACCCGTGTCGCCGCCCGCGCGGATGGCGGCGATCAGCGGCACCTGGCCCAGGAGGACGGTGCCGAGCGATTCGGCTGTCGCGGCGCCCCCGCCCTCGCCGAAGAGGGTGTGCCGCTGACCGGCGGGGTCCACGAAGTAGCTCATGTTCTCGGCCACGCCCAGCAGGGGAACATTGACCTTCTGGAACATCAGGCCCCCCTTGCGGGCCACATTGGTCGCGGCCGGCTGGGGGGTCGTCACAATCACCGCACCATCAAGCGGTAGCGTCTGGACCAGTGAGAGCTGGGCATCGCCCGTCCCTGGAGGAAGATCGACCAGCAACACGTCGAGCTCACCCCATTGCACGTTCTGCACGAACTGCTGGATGGTCTTCATGATCATCGGCCCGCGCCAGACGACCGGGGTGTTCTCGTCGACGAGGAAGCCCATGCTCATGACCTTTACCCCGTGCTTCTCCAAGGGCATCAAATTGTCGCCCTGCACGTTCGGACGCTCCCCGTGCAGGCCGATCATGAGCGGCACGCTCGGCCCATAAATATCGCAGTCCATCAGCCCGACCCGGCCCGGCCGGCCCCGGGCGGTCAGCAGCTGGGCGAGCGCGCAGGCGAGATTGACGGCGAAGGTGCTTTTGCCGACGCCGCCCTTGCCGGAGGCGATGGCCACGGCGTACTTGATCGTCTTGGGCGCCGCATGGTTGCCACCCAGATTCCCGGCGCCGGCCGCAGGCGCCTTGGCGGGGGCCACGGCGATATCGATGATCGTGGCGGTCACGCCCGGCAGGGCGCGCAGACAATTCTCCACCTCGGTCTTGAGGTGCAGCGGGATCTTCGGATCGGCCGTGGTGAGCGAGAGAGCGACCTTCGCCGTCCCGTCCGCAAAGGCGGCCGTTTTCACGAGCCCGAAGGACACGATGTCGCGGCTGAAGCCGGGATATTTCACTTGCTTGAGGGCTTCCTTGATGGCGTCGGGCGTCACGGGTGTCGGGTTTTTTGGAACAGAAAGGTTTTTACGTTGTTAAGCAGGGAGAGCCTGTAAATAGAAATGCCGGGAGCATAACCCTCTTTTCTCCGATGCACAAACGTCTGATTTTTATTCTCGGCGCGGCTTTGGCCGGCCTTCTCGTCGCGGTCTCGTCCGTTTCCGCCCAGGTTCGCGAACTGGGTCCCATCGACATCGCAACCGATGTGAAGACGATTTCGATCAAGGTTACCGGCAGTCCGGCCGAGATCGATCAGCTGGCCAACATCGCCTTCAACGCCCACGGGCGCTACCGGCGGGTTGCGTCGGGGCAGGCCTTCGACCTGCGCTTCACCGCCGTTGCCGCCAACCAGGTTCGCGTCGAGGTGCTGCGCGGCACGACGCCTGTCACGAGTCAGATCATCACCGGCACCAGTCAACGCAATGCCCTTCTCCGCGCCGCGGATGTCGCGGTCAAGGCGACCAGCGGGCTCAACGGTTTCTTCGGCTCCAAGCTCGCGTTCATCAGCGAGCGCACGGGCAAGCAGGAGATCTACACCGGCGATCTCTTCTTTGGCGAGGTGAAGCAGATCACCCGCGACAATGCGCAGGCGATGACCCCGCGCTGGTCACCCGACGGCAACCGCATCGTGTACACTTCGTTCTACAAGTCCGGCTTCCCCGACATCTTCCTCATCGATCTCGCGACGCTGCAGCGCACGACCTTCGTCAGTCTCAAGGGCACCAACAGCGGCGCGCGCTTCAGCCCCAACGGCCAGCAGGTCGCCCTCATCCTCAGCGGCGAGGGCAATCCCGAGATCTACGTCGCCAACGCCCAGGGTCGGAACATCTCCCGCCGCACGCGCACCACCGCAGTCGAGTCGTCCCCGAGCTTTTCCCCGGATGGCTCGCAGATCGTCTTCACTTCCGATTCGGCCGGCGGTCCCCAGCTCTACGTGATGCCGGCCGCCGGCGGTTCCCCGCGTCGGCTGGCCACGAATATCAGTGGCTATTGCGCCGAGCCGGACTGGAGCCGTGGCAATGCCAACCTGATCGCCTTCACCGTCCGCTCGGGCCGCGGCTTCCAGATCGCCACCCACGACCTCTCCGGCAAGACGCCGACCAAGGTCGTCTCGCGGGCACCAATGGATGCGGTCGAACCCTCCTGGCTGGCGGACGGTCGTCACCTCGTCTTCACCCAGCGCGCCGCCAACACCCGCGCGCTCTACCTCCTCGACACCGAGACCGGCAAGAGCACGCGCATCAGCCCCGAAGGCATGGGCCAAACATCCCAAGCCAGCGTGCTGGCGCCGTGACGTAGGGCATCGCGTTCTCGATTCAGATGTAGCCGGGGTCGCTGACCCCGGTCCGAACACGCGAAGCGCAGCGCCAAGCACCGGGCCCAGCGAGCCCGGCTGCCGTTTCTGGGTTCGTGATCCCACAAAAAAACCGCACCGGAATCCGGTGCGGCATTTTGTTGAGTCAAATCGCGCAGCGCAAATCGCTCAGGCGATCGCGGCGACGTAGTTCGCCTCGGCGGCGTCCCAGTCGACGACGTTCCAGAACGCCGTGACGTAGTCCGGACGGCGGTTCTGGTAGTTCAGGTAGTAGGCGTGCTCCCAGACATCGAGGCCGATGACAGGCTTGCCCTCGATGCCGGCGACGGCCTTGCCCATCAGCGGGCTGTCCTGATTGGCGGTGGAGCCGATCGAGAGCTTCTTGTCCGCGCCGACCACGAGCCAGGCCCAGCCGGAGCCGAAGCGTGTCGCGGCGGCCTTGCTGAAGTCTTCCTTGAACTTGGCGAAGCCGCCGAGCTCGGCGTCAATCGCGGCCGCCAGCTTGCCCTTGGGCGCGCCGCCCTTGCCCGGGCCGATCACGGTCCAGAAAAAGGCATGGTTGCTGTGGCCACCGGCATTGTTGCGCACGCCGCCCCGGACCGCTTCGGGAACCTGGGATAGGTCCTTGATCAGTGCGTTGACATCATGAGCGAGCAGCGCGGGATGATCCTTCAGGAGGTTCGTCGCATTGGTGATGTAAGCCTGGTGGTGCTTCGAGTGGTGGATCTCCATCGTCTTCGCATCGATGTGCGGGATGAGGGCATCGTAGGCGTAGGCAAGCTTGGGGAGTTCGTAGGCCATGGTGGGATCAGTTTGGGTTGACGTGAAAGAGGGAAGGGAAGTTGCCTGCGTCCGGCGGGGCCGTCAACCGCGGACGCCGGTTTGGCCTGCGGACCGCGCCGGTGTGCGCCGGTTCCACCCGGGACTTGCGGCCGGGGAGCGCGCCCGCTTGGCTGCTTCAGTATGAATTCATCGGCCGACGAGGCGGCGATACTCTCGATCGAACGGCCTCATCGCAAGCTGTGGACCTACTACGTCCTCTTCAGCCTCATGATCCTCCCCGCGGCCCCCGTGCTGCTGCTCTATCACTGGTTCCGTTACCAGACCCTGCGTTATCGTTTCAGTGACGAGGGCCTTTCCATGAGCTGGGGCATCCTCTTCCGCCGTGAAGTCATCATCCACTACGCCCGCATCCAGGACATCCACCTGCGCTCAAACGTGGTGGAGCGCTGGTTGGGACTGGGCCGGGTGCTGGTCCAGACGGCGAGCGGCAGCGCCTCCGCGGAAATGACAATCGAGGGGCTGCAGGAGTTCGAGGCCGTGCGCGATTTTCTTTATGGCCGGATGCGCGGGGTGAAGCACTCCCCGGCCTCGTCCGCACCCGCCGCTGCGACGGCCGCGCAGGCCGGCGCCGACGCGGAACTCGCCGCGACCCTGCGCGAGATTGCGGGTGAGTTGCGGACCCTGCGCGCGACCCTGACGCCGCCGCCGGCCCTTCCCGAAGATCCGCCCAAGACCGAGCATGCTTGATCGGCTTCGTCAGTGGATCCTCCGCTTTCTGCGGGTACCGGCCGAGCCGCAGGCTCCGGCCGGAGCCCCGGGCTCGCTCCGCGTGTTTCGCGCGGGGCGAAACTTCTACCGCCTGCGCGTGCTGGCCTGGGCGGCGACCCAAGGGGCCACGCTGGTGGGGATTCTCGTCTCCCTTCAGTTTCTCCGCTGGCTGGATGCGGATATCTCCGCCGCGCGCGCGCGGCAGGCCCAGCCGCCCCCGGCGGTCGTGCAACCCTCCGCCGAACCGCCCGCGCCCGCTGAGGCCGTCCGCCCCCCGCGCACGTCACGCGACCTGCGCTCCAGCACCGGCCGGCTGGCCGTGCGGGCTGCGCGCCTGCCCGAGTGGACGATGCTGCTGGTCAAGGTGGCCGAGGGGATCGCGATCACGGGCTTTATTCTGCTTATCCCGGCAACCTTTGCCGCGGTGCGGCTCGATTATGATTATCGCTGGTACCTCGTGACCGATCGCAGCCTGCGCATCCGCACAGGCATCTGGAAGCTGCAGGAGATCACCATGAGCTTCGCGAACCTGCAGCAGGTGGAAATTTCCCAGGGTCCGCTGCAGCGACTGCTGGGGATTGCCGATGTGCGCGTGACCTCGGCCGGAGGCGGTGGCGGGAAGAACGAAGGCTCGGGCAAGGACCATGAGTCCATGCACGAGGCGGTGTTCCACGGCGTGGACAACGCGGGAGAATTGCGCGACCTCATCCTCGATCGTCTGCGGCGCTACCGCGAAGCCGGCTTGGGTGATCCCGATGATCACCCGGCGCATCCCGCACCCGACTTCGCGGCGGTTCCCGCAGGGGACGCGCTGGCCGCGGCGAAGGAGGTCCTGGCCGAAGCCAAGGCCCTGCGCGCGGCTTTGCGCGGATAATCCCTGCGGTGCGGGCGCGAGTCGCTGGTCTGCTCAGCGCTGAATTCGGCGTTTGGCCACGAAAAGCACAAAGAAACGTTCGGCGAATGAGTCCTGCGCTGCGCCGAGAGGCGCATGGACGGGGTTCGTCCGGCGAAGAGACTCTTTTTGCGTTCTTTGTGGCAATCCTCCGATCCGTTTCCGCGTCCATCCGCGTATTCCGCGGGCAGTCCGTTCCAAGCAAGCCGTCTTGGCCAACGATTGCCGTTCAGGCGTCCGGCTCCGCTCGCTTGAGCTTGAAGAACGCCTGCAACAGTTCCCGGCACTCGTTTTCCAGCACCCCGCCCACGGTGAGTTCGCAGTGATGATTCACCCGGGGCAGCGCATTCAGGTCGGTCGCGCCGCCGAGGCAGCCCATCTTGGGGTCGGGCACCGCATAACAGACCCGCTTCAGCCGCGACATCAGGGTCGCGCCCGCACACATGGGGCAGGGCTCCTTCGTCACGTAAAGGGTGCAACCCTCGAGCCGCCAGTCGCCGAGCTTCGCCGCCGCCTGCGTGATCGCCAGGATCTCGGCATGGGCGGTCGGATCCTGGGCGCCCTCGACTTGATTGTGGGCCGCGGCGATCACCTCGCCCCCGTGTTCGATGATGCAGCCGATGGGAACTTCGTCTCCGCGCCAGGCGTCGATGGCCTGATTGTAGGCCAAACTCATGTAGAAGACATCATCCCGCACCAACTGGGACGGAAAGCGCTTTTCAAACGGGCAGGGGGGAGGGAGAGGGGGCTGGGCTGGCATAAGAGGACTTCCGAGGAAAACCTTGCTTGCGGTCACGGTTTCGGGCTTACACGTTGTTTTTACGCACCACAATTGGATACCACACGAAAGAATTAAATGGCCCGCCGACAGCTCTCCATGCCCGAGTCAGATGGTAAATCAATCGATGTAGAAGGGAAGATCGTGGCCGTGCTCCCGGGCACCATGTTTCGGGTTCAGCTGTCCAACGGGCACACGGTGCTCGCGCACATTTCGGGCAAGTTGAGGAAGAATTTCATCAAGATCGCCGCCGGCGACACGGTGAAGATGGAGATGAGCCCTTACGATCTCGAGAAGGCGCGCATCACGTATCGCATGAAGGATACGAACCCCGCGCCGCGTCCGCCGCCGCGCCGGCGCTACTGAGCTTCAGCGCCCCTCCGCCGGATCGCTCCCATGCGTGACGAACCGAGCAGGGCGGCCCCGGCCTTCGCCGGCGATATCGACGAATTCGTCAGCTTCCTGAAGCTGGAGCGCGGTCTTTCCGTACACACGTGGCAGGGCTATCAGAGCGATCTCGATCAGTGCGCCGCCTTCATCGGCCGCAAGGGCGCCCAGGACTGGCGCACCGTTGCGGGCGATCAGGTCGGCGCATGGATCCGTTCTCTCAGCGGCGACGACTACACCGTGGCGAGCCTCGCCCGCAAACTCACCGCCCTGCGCGGCCTCGCCCGCTACCTCGTGCGTTCGCGGCACCGGGCGGATGACTTTACCGAGCTGCTCAGCGGTCCGAAGCTGACCCGGCGCATTCCGGGCACCCTCTCCGCCAGCGATGTCGGCAAGCTGCTCGCCGCGCCCGCCGGCGGGGATCATTTCGCACTGCGCGACCGGGCCATGCTGGAACTGTTCTACTCCAGCGGCCTCCGTGTATCCGAGCTGGGCGGGCTTCTGCTGCAGCAGGTTGATCTCGAAAACGGTATGCTCCGGGTCTTTGGCAAGGGCTCCAAGGAGCGCGTGGTTCCGGTCGGTCGCCAAGCCTCCGCGGCCTTGACCGACTACCTGGCCTCGGGCCGGCCGCACTTCGTCAAACCCAAAACCGGCAGCGCCCTCTTCCTCAGCGAGCGGGGCGGCCCGCTTTCGCGCAAAACCTTGTGGGTCATCGTTCAGAAGTACGCGCGGCGTGCTGGGATCAACCGGCCGGTCAAACCCCATTTGTTGCGACATTCCTTTGCGACCCATCTCCTCGCGGGCGGCGCGGACCTGCGCGCCATTCAGGAAATGCTTGGCCATACGAACATCTCCACCACCCAGATTTACACTGCGGTCGAGGAGAAACGGCTCGTCAGCCATCATGAAAAATTTCACCCGCGGAACCGCACGTGAAACCCCGTGAAAGATTCCTCAAAGCTGCTCGGGCGGAGAAAGCCGTTGACCATTGCCGACGCGTCCCCGAGATGAAGGCCTTTATTGTCTGTGAGGATTACGTTTAACCCATCAGCGCGCAGCCCGGTCGGAGCCCCGGGCGATTCCATGCGAGATTCCCTGCGCCCAGTCTCCAGGCCTTCCTGCTCATGAGCGATCGGATCACCCACGAATGCGGCATCGCGCTGGTCCGGCTCCTCAAGCCGCTCTCCTACTACCAGGAGAAGTATGGCACGCCGCTCTGGGGCTTCACCAAGCTCTTCCTGCTGATGGAAAAACAGCACAATCGCGGCCAGGACGGCGCGGGCGTGGCCTGCGTCAAGCTCGACGTCCCCGCGGGTGAACCGTTCATGTTCCGCGAGCGCTGCGTGAAGTCCAATCCGCTGGACCGGATTTTCAAGACGCTGCTCGCACAGTACAATGAGAAGTTGGACAGCGGAACGATCCATCCGGAGTTCGCCGATACGGTGAAGCGGAATTTCGACTTCGGCGGCGAGCTGCTGGTCGGTCACCTGCGCTACGGCACCAGCGGCGGCTATAACATCTCGTCCTGCCACCCCTATTTCCGCCGCTCGCCCTGGCCGACGCGCAACCTCGCGCTCTGCGGGAATTTCAACATGACGAACACGGAGGAGCTGAATCGCTCCCTGATCGCCATGGGCCAGCACCCGATCTTCGCCACCGACACCCAGGCGCTGCTCGAGAAAATCGGCTTCTTCCTCGATGAGGAACACGAGGAGCTCTACCGCACGCTCCGCGCGCAGGGGCTCGCGGGCGGCGAGATCTCCCGCCAGATCAGCGAGCGCCTCGACCTCGGACGCGTCATCACCCGCTCGGCCCAGAAGTGGGACGGCGGCTACGCGCTCTGCGGCCTGATCGGCAATGGCGACGCCTTTGTCGGCCGCGACCCGGCGGGCATCCGTCCAGTCTGGTATCACCAGAGCGATGAGGTCGTCGCCTTCGCCTCGGAGCGCGCGCCGCTCATGACCGTGTTCGACCTCGCGGCCGAGCAGGTCAAGGAAGTGCCCCCCGGCCATGTGATCGTGCTCAAAAAGAGCGGGCGCGTCACCGAAACCCAGTTCACCGCCCCGCTGCCGCGCTCCTCCTGCTCCTTCGAGCGGATCTACTTCTCCCGCGGCAACGACGTCGACATCTACAAGGAGCGCAAGGCGCTCGGCGGCCGACTCGCCGATCAGGTCATCAAGGCGATCGACGGCGACTGGGCCCACACCGTGTTCGGCTTCGTTCCCAACACCGCCGAGGTGGCCTACTATGGCCTCATGCACTCGCTGCGCGAGCGTCGCCGCGACGAGGTCAAGACCGCGATCCTCGCCGCCGCCAAAGCCGGCACCCTCGACGAGGCCCTCCTCGATGACCTCATCCTGCGCAACTGGCCGCGCGGTGAGAAGGTCGTGTCCAAGGACATCAAGCTGCGCACGTTCATCGGGCAGGAGAGCATGCGAAACCAGCTCGTGAGCCATGTCTACGACATCACCTATGGCTCCGTGCAGCCGGGCGACAATCTGGTCTGCGTCGACGATTCGATCGTCCGCGGCACCACCCTGCGCCGCTCCATCCTGCGTATCCTTTCGCGCCTCAATCCGCGCAAGATCGTGATCGTCTCGACCGCCCCACAGATCCGTTTCCCCGACTGCTACGGCATCGATATGTCGGAGCTTGGCAAGTTCATCGCCTTCGAGGCCGCGGTCGCCCTGCTCAAGGAGCGCGGCAAATCCGGCTTGCTGGAGGAGGTCTATCTGCTTTGCCGCGACGCCGTCAGCAAGGGCGATTCAATCAACCACGTGCGGATGATCTACGAGCCATTCGCGCCAGAGGAGATTTCCGCCCGCATCACCGAGTTGGTGCGGCCTAAGAACATCGAGTGGACCGGCGAGATGGAGGTCATCTTCCAGACCATCGAGAATCTGCATGCAGCCGTGCCCGACCACTCGGGCGACTGGTACTTCACCGGCAATTACCCCACGCCCGGCGGCTACCGCGTGGTGAACCAAGCCTACGTCAATTATTACGAGCAGGCCGAGGGACGGAGTTATTGACCGGTTGGCCATGGCTAAGTCTCCTCCATCCGTTCCGGCCCTTCCTATTTATGCGGTGCGGAAAACTAAGGTCGTGATCGATTCGGACCTGGCCGCTCTGTTCGGTGTTCAGACCCGCGTGTTCAACCAAGCCATCCGCCGAAACCGGGATCGGTTTCCGCCGGACTTTATCTTCGAGCTCACCCCTGCGGAGACGGCGGCTTTGATGTCACAAATTGTGATATCAAACGAAAAATCGAAGTCCGGCGCCTCCGGGGGGCGCGGAGGGCGCCGCAAGCCACCCTTGGTCTTTACCGAACATGGCGCCATCACGGCCGCCACGCTGTTGCGCAGCAAGCGAGCCGTGGCGATGAGTGTCTAGGTCGTACGTGC
>CAMAXB010000096.1 GCA_945862035.1 Opitutus sp. GAS368 | reverse complement strand
GGATGAACGGGATCGCACCGGGAACAACGAGCAGGACGAGCAGCCACCACGGTTGGTCGCGAGTCCACGTCCAGATTGACTGCAGCCAGGGCGTATCCAGCGCAGGCGTGATCCCGGGGAGAACCGGGCCGGGCGGTGCGGCTGGGATGGCTGGGAGATGGAGGCGCAGCCCAAGGACCGTCGCAACGCCTGCGGCGGGCAGCGCGAGCAGCGCGATCCACCGCCAGCGGTGCGCGGCCAGCCAACGTGCAGAGTCCGCCAGGCTTGGCCCCAATCGCTGCAGCCCGGAAAAGCTCAGCATGCCGGGCCAGACCCAGGCGCTCCGGATGGGACCGAGGGTGTCGGCGGCCAGCCATGCCGCGGTGGTTGCGGTTTTCTGCCGCAGCCGTGTGACCGGCCACAGCACCGGCCAGATTGCCGTTGCGCCGAGTGCGAGCACTGCCTTCGTCGCGACCGCAGCCATGACCAACGCGCCCCGGGCCGAACGAAGGACGATCTCGCGGAGAAGACGGCCCGTGTGAGTGCTGCGGCTCGCGCCTGCGGGCCGCGCGGGAAAAGACAGGTAGGCGCTGGTGCCGAGCGGCGAGACCGCGGCCGATCCGGCTGACCCTTCGCCGGCGCCGAACCGCGACAACAGCGCCGCGAGCATCGGGATCAGATAGAGCGCGGCGATGAGGGAGGCGATCTGCGAGAAGACGACCGCCAGGGCCATGTCGCCGAAGAGTTGGCCCGCGACGCCTTCGACGAAGACGATCGGAAAAAAGACCGCCACGGTGGTGAGCGTGGACGCCACGACGGGCATCGCGACCTCACTGGTGCCGCGTACGACCGCGGTGACCGAATCATCGCCTTCCTCGCGGCAGCGAAAAATGCTCTCGAGCACGACGATGGCATTGTCGACCAGATTGCCCACGCCGAGGGCCAGTCCGCCCAGCGAGATAATGTTCAGCGAGACCCCGGCCATGTGCATCGGGGCGAAGGTCGCCAGGATGGAAATGGGGATGCACAGGCTGACGATGAGTGTCTGGACGAAGTTGCGGAGAAACAGGTAGAGCACGACGATCGCGATGATGCCGCCGAGCAGCGCGTTGCTCTTCACTTCCCGGATGGAACTATCGATGAAAACGGACTGGTCCGAGAGAAGCTGCAGGCTCGCATCCGTAGGCAGATTGTACGCAAGGAAGTCCGTCATCTGGCGCTGCATCATCAGCGCCTGGGCGGTGCTGCGGGCCGCGAGTTGGGCGGCCGGTGTGGACCGCGGGCGGGCGGTTGTATCGGCCTGGCCGGCGGGAGCGTCGAGCGCCGCCACGTAGGCCTGCTGGTCCGGTCGTCCGAAGATGGCTGTCTTGACCGCATCCGCGACCACGAGGACGTTCGCATCCGCTTCCTTGAAGATCTCGAGCTCAACGCTCTCGCGATCATTCACCCGCGTGATGACCTGCAGGTCCTCATGAAAGCGGGAGACGGCGGCGATATCGCGCAGCCGGACGTCGACATTGTTTTGGCGTCCGATGATGACCGAGCCGATCTCCTCGAGTGTGCGAAATTCGTTGAGCGTTCGGATGAGGTATTCCGTCTGGCCCTCGCGCAGGTTGCCGCCCGGCATATTGACGTTGGCCTGCTGGAGACGGGTCGCGACCTGGCTGATGTCGAGTTTGAGGGCCGACAGCTTGCTCTCATCGATTGCGACGAGGAACTGCTCCTCCAGGCCACCCTTGACCTGCACGGCCGCCACGCCGGGGATGGTCTCGATTTTGCGCTTCACGTCGTTCTCGGCCAGGTAGCGCAATTCGTAGAGCGACTGCGGTCCCGCCAGCCCGAGGCGCAGGATCGGATCGAGGGAGGGATCGTAGTGGAGGAGCAGGGGGCGCTGCGCGCCATCGGGCAGGCGGATCCGATCAACCTTTTCGCGCACCTCCTGGGCGATCAGGTCCATGTCGGTCTTCCACTGGAACTCGAGGACGACGTCGGACTGGCCCGCCTTGGAAATCGAGCTGATGGCGACGAGTTTGGGAATGATGCCGAGCTGCTGTTCCAGCGGACGTGACACCACGGTCTCCATCTCCTCCGGCGCGGTGCCCGGGTAGGAAGTGCGCACGGTGAGCGTCGGGTAGCTCATGTCCGGCATGAGCGTGAGCGCGAGGCGCTGGTAGGACACGCTGCCAAAGACGGCGACGGCCAGCGTGACCATCAGGATGGCGACCGGACGACGCACGACGAAGGCGAAGGCCGAGTCGTCGATCCGGAAATTCTTGGGGCGCGTGCTCAAGCGGGAGCGCGGGTCGGAGTCGGGCTTACGTGCCGCCGGCGGACGGCGCGGGCGGGACGGAGGGATTCACGGGCAGATCGGATGCCGGGGCCACGACCCGGACCTGCGCGCCGTCCTTCAGGCCGGCCTGGCCGAGGACCACGACGGGGGTACCCGGCGCGAGACCGGAGAGGATCTCGATGGTCTCGGGATCCTCATAACCGGCATTGAGTCGCTGTTTGGTGACTTTGCCGTCGGCGACGGTGAAGACGTAGCGCTCGCCGCCCTCGTAGACCACGGCGCGCTTGGGGATCAGCAGGGCGTCGGGGCGCGTGTCGGTCAGAATGCGAACATTGACAAACAACCCGGGCGGCAGGTCGCTCGGGCGTTCGCCGCGCACGCCGATCGTGACGCGGAACGTGCCGCTTTTCGGATCGATCACCGGGCTGAGGCGTTTGACCCAGCCCTGCAGCGCGCGGCCGGGCAGGAACTCGGAAGTTACGATTGCAGGTTGATCGGCGGCGACCACCGACAGGTAGCGGCCCGGGACGAAAACGCGCGCGACGATCTCGTCGAGTTTGACGAGGGAGAAGAGCTTGGTTCCCGTGCCGACCCGCGCGCCCACCTGGGTTTCGCGGGAGGCCACCACGCCGTCGAACGGGGCGCGGACGGTGGCGTAGGAGAGGCGGAGCTTGGCGCGTTCGTCGCGAAGGCGGGCCTGGTCGAGCTGGTACCGGTTGTTCTCGAATTCCTGCGGATTGATGAGATTGCGCTGATGGAGATCCTCGATGCGTGCGAAGCCCTGAAGCTGGTGCTGGTAGTTGATTGAGCTCTCCTCGACGTCGACGCGCAGTTCGCGCTCGTCGATCTTGAGCAGGGGGTCGCCGGCTTTGACGACGCTGCCTTCCTCGACGAGGAGCGTGTCGACCTGACCGGCGGTTTGGGGGTAGATGTCGACGATCGCCTCGGTCTCGAGCGCTGAATTATAGCTGAGGAAGGCGGAGATGGGCCCGCGGACGACCGGTGCGACTTCGACCGGGACGGCTTCGGCAGCGGCGAGGCGGTCCCGGTTCTGTTCAGCCGCGACTCTTCGAGCGGCGCCTTTTCTCTCATTCGCCGGACCGGCTTGGCTTGGGTTGGCGGCGGACTTGGCGTTGGGGTCGGAGTTGGGGGCCTCCGGGGAAGATCTGCTGCAACCGGCAACCCAAAGGAAGGTGAGCAGGCAGGCGAGGATGGCTAAACGGGATGGGAGAGGTACGGCAATGGTCACTTCGGAGGCGGCGGGCGGTAGGTGGGGCGCGGTCAACGATTAAAACGTTTGAGCAGGGGCGGAGGAGGTCAAAGCGATAAGCCTCATTTTTATCATACCGGGAGGCATCGGCGAGTGGGCGGTGGCTTTGCCCGCGGGCGGGTTGATCGCGAGCCTACGTCGGTACCCGGTCAACGGTTGAGGAAGGGGAATCTTTGCTTATCCCATGATTAGACATAATATTTATTGTGCGAAAGAATAGGCTGGGGTAAGAACCAGATTCCGGCGGGAAAGCCTCGTGTCTTATCTCACGGGTCAAGTCGTGCTCCGTTTGCGCTTGTGAGCACCCTGATGCGCAAAGCTTCGAACCCACGCAGGAGCCGGAAAGGCGTCGAGATCGCTCCCCGTTGTGTGCTGCCGCCGTCCAAGGCAACCACGCAGCTCTGGGAGGCCGACATCCGGGCCGCTGAGTTCGGCAACGGGATCGATTGGGCTCGTGTCGCCAAGTCCATGGACGCACGCGATCGCTCATGCTGTTTGATACCTCGCGCCTACCGCTGGTTAGTAACAATGTACGCCACCTCAGGCGCGTGGCCGGACTTGTTCTGCGAACCTACTGAACGACGCAGCCCTTGGCTGCGGAGAAATCAGGGCGCTGGGCCCCAGCGCGTCGTGAAGGGATAATAGATGAACAGCGGTTTTCCGACCACGTCCTTGTCGGGAATAAAACCCCAATAGCGGCTGTCCAGGCTGCTGGCCGAATTGTCGCCGAAGGCCGCGTAGGATCGCGCGGGCACGTTCATGACAGATCCGGGCTGCATGCGACCCTCGTTCCGGTATCCGGCATAGCGATCGGCCCGGAGCGCGCTTTTGGCAAAGGCCTCGGAGCCGGTGATCGGGGCTCCGTTGCGCAGAAGTGTGAAGTCGCGGATCTCGAGCTCGTCGCCGGGTTCACCGACGAGACGCTTGATGTAGTACTGATCCGTCGAGGACCCGGGCATCATGCCGTGCAACTCGGTGAGCTGACCGGTGCGGAAGACGAACCCCTGCCCGACCCGTGGCGGGAAAAAATGATAGCTGAAGCGATCCACGAAGAGCTGGTCGCCCGTCAGGATGTCGAAGGCCAGCGCGCGTTCCCCCGACTGCACGAACTTGCCCGTCCGCAGCAGTCCGACCCGGCCGCCGTTGGGCGAGCGGCTGGCGGGATAGCTCTCGGCTCCGTCAAAGTAGGCGTTCAGCAGCACGCGATCCAAATCAAAGTCCGCCGGCACGCGCACCGGGACGTTGGTCCCCCCGATCACGAGCTGGTATTCGCGGAGCAGCGTCGGCAGCACGAGCCACTTCCGGCCGGGTACATCGCGAAACGCCGCGCCCCGGCGATAGCTGTCGAACATGATCATGACCTCGCCCTCCGCCGGCGCGTCGATGCGCTGGGGCGTGGCCAGCTGCGCGAGGAAACGGAAGCCCTGGGCGACATACCCTGGCTCCTCGGCGGTGCTCTTGAACACCTCGCCGGTCATGCCGTTGTAACTCGGCCACATCGAGTTCGTCGGGATCTTGAAGGGCTGCACGAAGTACGTGCGGATGCCGAGAATCACGATCGCGGCGACGAGGAAGAACTCCACATTCTCCACCAGGGAGGATTTCGGGTAGATGGCTCCGCCGGTGCGGCGCAGCACGTCCTCGAGCGCCTCGATCCCGAGCTTGAGTTTGCTCGCGTTGTCCCCTTCACGCAGCTGACGACGCAGGCCCTCGGTCTTCTGGGTGAGTTCGCCCAGCTCCGCCGCAGAGAGGCGATCCCGGCGGTAATCGTGGACGCGGCCCGCCATCTCCAGCCAGTGCCCCGCACTGGTGCGCATCTTCTTTTCAACCGATGAAAAAAGGCCGAACACGATGGGCGCTGGGGTTGGGGAGGTTTTGGCGGAGGCGTGGCAGCCTCAGTTCTTGAGGACCTGGATGAAGGCGTCGGGCGGGATGGAGACCTTGCCGATCTGCTTCATCTTCTTTTTGCCCTCCTTTTGCTTGTCGAGGAGCTTCCGCTTGCGGGAGATGTCGCCGCCGTAGCACTTTGACGTCACGTCCTTGCGCATCTCCTTCACATTGTCGCGCGCGATGATCTTGCCGCCGATCGCGGCCTGGATCGCGACCTTGAACATCTGCGGCGGGATGATCTCGGCGAGCTTCTCGCAGAGCGCGCGGCCCTTGCCCTCGGCCTTGTCGCGGTGCACGATGCTCGCAAAGGCGTCGACCGGGTCGGCGTTGATCAGGATGTCCATCTTGACGAGGTCCGACGGCTGGTAGGCGCCGAGCTCGTAGTCCATCGAGCCGTAGCCGTGCGTGATGCTCTTCAGCCGGTCGTTGAAATCGACGAGGATCTCGTTGAGCGGCATCACGCAGGTCAGCATGACGCGCGTGGTGTCCAGCGTGTCAGTGTGCTCCACGGTGCCGCGCTTCTCCATCACGAGGGAAAGGATGTCCCCCATCGCCTCATTTGGGATGTGGATCGCCGCCTTGATGGTCGGCTCGGAGATGTAGTCGATCGTGCCGGGATCCGGCAGGTTCACCGGATTGTCGACCTCGATCTCCTCGTGGCCGTGCTGCTTCACGCGGTAGACCACGCTCGGATAGGTCGAGATGATTTCGACATCGTGCTCGCGGCGGATGCGCTCCTGGATGATCTCCATGTGGAGCAGGCCGAGGAAGCCGCAGCGGAACCCGAAGCCGAGCGCGACCGAGCTCTCGGACTGGTAAAGAAACGCGGCGTCATTGAGCCGCAGGCGGCCGAGGGCGGCCTTGAGCTTCTCGTAGTCATTCGACTCGAGCGGATAGAGGCCGCAGAAGACCATTGGCCGGACTTCCTTGTAGCCGGGGAGCATCACGGTGGCCGGATTGCGGCTGAGCGTGAGCGTGTCGCCGGTCTTGATTTCGGAGGTGTCCTTGATGTTGGACACCACGTAGCCGACATCGCCGGCCGACAGCACATCGACCTTCTGCATCTTGGGCGTGAAGATGCCGACCTCCTTCACGTCGGCCTTCTGGTTGGTGCTCATCAGTACGATCTGGTCGCCGGCCTTGATCGCGCCGGAGAAGACGCGGGCGTAGGTGATCACTCCGCGGTAGGAATCGTAGAGGGAATCGAAGACGAGCGCGCGTGTGTGCGGGTGCTCGGACCAGCGCGGTGGCGGGATGCGCTTCACGACGGCCTCGAGGATGTCGACGATGCCGATGCCGGCCTTGCCGCTGGCGAGGATGGCCTCCTCTGCGGGGATCATGAGGATGTCCTCGAGCTGCTTCATGCAGAGCTCGAGATTGGCGGACGGCAGGTCGATCTTGTTGATGACCGGAATGATCTTCAGGTTCTGCGCAGTCGCGAGATGGGCGTTGGCCACGGTCTGCGCCTCGACGCCTTGGGCCGCGTCGATCAGGAGCACCGCGCCCTCACAGGCCGCGAGGCTGCGTGAGACCTCGTAGGAGAAGTCGACGTGGCCGGGTGTGTCAGCGAGGTTGAGCTTGTAGAGACGGCCGTCCTTCGCCGGGTACGTCATCGTAACCGGATGGCTCTTGATCGTGATGCCGCGCTCCTTCTCCAGATCCATGGAGTCGAGATGCTGGTCGGTCATCACGCGCTGCTGCACCGTGTTGGTGTGCTCCAGCAGGCGGTCGGAAAGCGTCGTCTTGCCGTGGTCGACGTGGGCGATGATGCAAAAATTACGGGTGAGCGAAACGTCCATTAGGCGGTCAGGTAAGGTGAAATCCGGAGGGTCCGGCTTTCAAGCGGCAAGGTCGGAAAATTCGGAGAAGCTCTTCACGGTCCACGTCTTGTCGGTCCGCCGCGCTAGCCCGGCGAGCACGCCGCCCGGCCCGAGTTCGAGGAAGGACGTGGCGCCGGCGGCGGCGGCCGCGCGCATGCAGTCCTCCCACCGCACGGAGGCGACGACCTGCCGGACGAGCGCGGCCTTGATCGCCGCGGGTTCGCTGACGGTCTGGCCCGTGGTGTTGGTGAAGACGGTGAGCCGCGGTGCGTGGAACGGCACGGTGTCGAGGAAGGTCGAGAACGCGGCGCGCGCGGGCTCCATCAGGCGGCTGTGGTAGGCGCCAGCGACATTGAGCGGGATGACCTTTTTCATGCCGCGATCCTTGGCCGCGGCGACGGCGCTTTCGACCTTGGCCTTGTCGCCCGAGACGATGATCTGGCCCGGCGCGTTGAAATTGGCGGCCTCGATATCGAAGTCGTGGCAGAGCTCGGCCACCTTGGCGCGCTCCTCGCCGATCACGGCGGCCATGCCGCCCACGGTTTGTTCGCAGGCCTGCTGCATGAGACGCCCGCGCTCCGCGACGACGCGCAAGCCGGTGGCAAAGTCAAAGACCCCCGCGGCGGTCAACGCGGTGATCTCGCCGAGGCTGAGCCCAAGGGTGATGCTGACGTCGTCCAGCCTCCCCTGCTCCTGCAGAATCGCATGCAGCGCCAGTCCGTGGACGAACAGGGCGGGCTGACAGACCTTGGTCTGGGTCAACTCGGCCTCGGGGCCTTCGAAGGAAATCTTCGTAAGATCCCAGCCCAGAACATGGTTAGCCTCCGCGTAAAGCGCGCGCGCAGCGGCAGACTGGTCATAGAGCGACTTGCCCATGCCAACCTTTTGGGCGCCCTGCCCGGCAAAAAGGAGTGCGGTGGCCATAAATGAAAGGCCAAGGACTAGGGCCCGCCGTACCTGAAACCAAGCCCTAAAACCGCTTGAGCGAGGGAAGTACTTCCCGTCGCTGTCCGGGGGCGGCTGATAGCGGGTCGGCGGCGGTGGCACCGGGGCCTCGGGTTCGACCAAGGAAGTGGCGGCGCGGGGGTGACATCCTGGGCCGAGAGAGAAAGGGCGGTCCCGCGGGTCGACCGGCTTGAGCCAGCTGGAAATACGGATCGAGCCCGACGAGTTGGGCTTGATCACGAGGGTGCTGGCGCCGCTATCGACGGCCAGCTTCACCGGACCGTTGAACATTTCAGTGTGCAGGGGGCATGGCCGGGTACAGGGCAGAAAAGGGTTGCTCATTTGGTAAAGTGGGGTGCTTTCCTCGAGCAGGTACCTTTCCCGAAGTCCATGAAGCAGCGCCCTCTTACCGGCACCATCACCGCCCTCGTTACGCCGTTCTACCGCGGCGAAGTCGCCTTTGACGACCTGCGCAAGCTGGTCGAGTACCAGATCAAGGGCGGAATCGACGGCCTCGTGCCCGTCGGAACCACCGGCGAATCCCCTACGCTTTCGACCGAAGAGCACCTCGAGGTGATCACGGCCGTGATCGCCGCGGCGCGCGGCCGCGTCCCGGTCATCGCCGGTACCGGCTCCAACTCCACGCGGGAGGCGGTCTCGCTCACCAAGTCCGCCCATGCGGCCGGTGCCGACGCGATGCTGGTGGTCGCGCCCTACTACAACAAGCCGTCGCAGGAGGGCGTCTTCCATTACTTTGCCGCGGTCGCCGAGGCGACAGATCGCCCGGTCATCCTCTACTCCCTCCCCGGTCGCTGTGGCATCGAGATCAGCGTCGGGGTCGTCGCGCGCCTGCGCGCGAAGTATCCCCATGTTTCCTACATCAAGGAGGCCGGCGGTTCCGTCGACCGGGTCGACCAGCTGAAGCAGGCGCTCGGGCGCGACCTCACCGTGCTCAGCGGGGATGACAGCCTCACCCTGCCCTTCATGGCGGTGGGCGCCGAGGGCGTGATTAGCGTCGCCTCGAATGTGCTACCGAAGCAGGTCAGCACGCTCGTCCGCCATGCGGCGGCCGACGAGTTCGCCAAGGCGACTAAGCTGCATCGCTCGCTGTATCCGGTTTTCAAGGCGCTGTTCGTCGAACCCAACCCGGTCCCGGTGAAGCATGCTCTGGCGGCCGCCGGGGTCATCCGCTCGGCGGAGGTGCGGTCACCGCTGGTCGATTTCTCGGCGGAAGGCGTCAAGGTCCTCTCTGCGGCGCTCGCCGGCCTGCGTCGCTGATCGTTCCCTCGCCTTCCCTATGTCACTTCGCATCGCATTGGTGGGCGCCCGGGGCCGGATGGGCCAGGCCATCGCCGCGGCGGCCGCGGCGGACGGGATCGTGGTCGCGGCCTCGCTCGATGTGGGCGATGACATCGCGGCCGGCATCGCGCTGGGCGAGGTGGTGGTCGATTTCAGTTTCCATGCCGCGACTGAGGGCGTGCTCGCGGCCTGCCTCGCGGCGCGCAAGCCGCTGGTGGTCGGCACGACTGGGCATGCCGCTGGCGAGAAGCAGCGGCTCCTCGCGACGGCGGGCGGATTGCCCGTGGTCTGGGCCGGCAATTACTCGGTGGGCGTCAATCTGCTCTTCGCGCTTACGCGTCGCGCCTCGGCGGTGCTCGGTTCCGACTATGATGCGGAAGTCGTGGAGATGCATCACCGGTTCAAAAAGGACGCCCCC
>CAMAXB010000095.1 GCA_945862035.1 Opitutus sp. GAS368 | reverse complement strand
ACCGCCCCCTCGGCCTCGTCGCTGGCCCGGGCGAACTTCAGGATAGAGGGACCCTAACCCTCGGGCGACTGGCCTCCGATGAGAATCTCCCGCCGTTCGATCTGCTCTCCATCCAAGCGAAGATGCACCGAGACCTTGGGCTGGGCCCCACCCAGTGAACTGCCGCCTTTGGCGAGGGCCGCGTTGACGCGTTCTTCGGTCAGGGGCACCGGCGAGACCCGCAGCTTGTCCGCCGCTTTGGCCAGTTGGGCCAGAAGAACGGAGGCGGTTTCCGCGTCGGCGCCTGCGCCCATGACCGGCTCAAAGGTGATCGCCCCCGGGCCTCGGGGACCGATGACCGCGAGCTTGCCGAGGGGCGTTCGGATGTTGGGCGCTTCCTGTTGAAGCATGCGATTGCCCCAGGCGTCAGGCAGGGAGTCGACGATCAACCCGGGGAGTCCGCCGACAAAAGGCGTATCGCCCGTCCGCAAGAGCCGCGGACCCGCCGCGAAGGTGGATGCCGGCAGGCTCAGCGGCGAAAGATCGTGCCCGCTCGCCAAAAAGCTTGGGTCTAATTCGAGAGCGTAAACCGCCTCGGCGGGACGGTAGGCCAACTGGCCCAAGGGTCGCCCGAGGAACTTGAGCTGCAGAAGCGTGGGCTCGGTCATGGCGGTGGGTCAGGACTTCCGGGTCACCCGAACGCGCTGGGGTTGGGATCGCCCGGGCGCAGCCGAAGATAGAAACGCCTCGATGCTCTTCGGCCGGGCCTCGGGCCGTTTCAGTTGGGCGAGAAACGAATCGGCGAGACCCAGCGAAACGAGGAGCTTCGCAAAACCGAGAAAGCCAATCTGTCCCGTCCGCTCAAAACGCCGCAAGGTGGCAATCGAAACCCCGCTCCGCACCGCCAAATCCTCCTGGCGCAGGCGCAGGGCCATCCGCTGCGCCCGGATCGTATCCGCGACCTCCCGCAGAACATCCGCCTCCAATTTAAGCGATAACATTTAATCACTTAAATTACTTATAATCATTTTAACAATCAAATTCGATCATTTAATTTAACGACGCTAAGGCCGGACAGACGCGCGCTCCGCGCGGACCCTTCTCCCTTCCCCCTTCTCCCTCGACCGCCCCTCCGCCCTCACGCCCCGGGGTCAGCGACCCCAGCTACATCGGACGCAGACCGCCCCCCTCCTCCCTTCTCCCGCCTCCCCGCGGCGCAGCGCCGCGCCGCGCCGCCTACCACCCCCCAAACAAATCCTCCCAGCACTGCGCCACGGCCGCATGTTCGGCGTCGGGGATCGCCGCGGCAAACGGGAGCGTCGGGACGGTCGCCATGTCGGCGGCAAACTCCGCCACCGCGTTCAGGCTCGCCGCCATGAGTTTCACGTCCACCCGGGTCAGGTCGTCATCGGGCCGATGGTGGAAGAACCGTCCGCCGGCGCAGTTCGGACGCATCAGCGTGAGCCCGGGCACCCCGGCGGCCACGAAGGGAAAATGGTCCGCATACGGCAGCACGCCGAGCTCGCGCCGGTAGGGCTGGCCGTGCCGCGCAAAATACGCCGGTAGCAGCGCATCGAGCTCGCGCGGTGCGCTGCCGGAGAGGACGTTCCAGCCGAGCCAGGAGCCGATGCTGTCCAGGTTGAACATGCACCGCCCCTCGCGTGCGAGCTCCGCGCGATGGCGCCGCACGTAGGCGCTGCTGCCCACAGAGAGTTGCTCTTCCGCGCCAAACGAAATCAGCCGGATCGTGCGCCGCCGGGGCTGCGTCGCCAGCACGCGGGCCAGCTCGATCAGCCCCGCCGTGGCCGAGCCATTGTCGTCCGCTCCCACCGAATCCGCCTGCGTGTCGTGGTGGCCGCCGAGATAAATCACGCCCGCCGCCGGATCGCTCCCGGGCAGGTCGGCGATCACGTTGGCTGACTCCGCCGGCCGCGGCCCGCCGACGACGCGGAACCGCGCGCGCGTCGCTCCCCGTTCGCGCCACTTCCACGCTTCGAGGAAAGCGACGTTGAGCGACGGCACGGCGCCGCAACTCGCCGCATACACGGGGAAAATCGCATCCGCCAGCGCCACCGCGCCGGGATACCGGAGATCCACCATCAGCAGGCCCGCCGGCTGGGCCGCGATGAGCCGGCGGTAGTTTTCCCGGGATTCAATGTGACACCCGAGGTGCAGCACCACCTTGCCCCCCAGCAACGGCCCCAGGTCCGGCTGCTGATAGCCCGTGGGGCCCTCGAAGAAGACGAGCGGCGCCTCGATCCAGGCTCCCTTTGTGCCGGGCGTGTTGGCGAAGAGGGAGCAGCCCGCGTCGTGCCATGCGCCATCGAAGAAAACCTGGAGTTGCTGCTCGCTCACGTCTCGCGCCTGCACCGGAAACGTCTCCTGCGTGACCGTGGCCCCGGCCTGCTCAAATTCCCGCGCCACATAGTCAGCCGCCGCGGCCTCGCCCGGCAGACCGGCGAGGCGCACGCCGATGGTTTCAGTCAGATGGCGCAGATGACGGTACAGAGCCTCAGGGTTGATCGGCGGCAGGGGCATGCCCTCATCAACCATCGACCGACGACCGATGACAAGCCCCGGCAGGGATCCGAGCGTCGGTCGTTGGGGACCCGGCACCGGTCTGCACAAATTGTGCGACGACTCTTGCGAGAGGGCGCGTTCTGCACGCGGGTTGGAGGTTGGGAGTTGGGAGTCGGGAGTCGGGCGTTGGGCGTTGGGCGTTCGCCTTCGCAGAGGCGAAGTCATGCGGGGTGAGGCACCCTGCCCCCACCGGCGACAAATCAAAACCAAGGTTGCCGCAGCGGGGGAATGGAACGTAAGTGTACACGCGGGGTTGCGCCTCCCCCATGACTCCATGCCCATGAAAAAGACCCCGCCCCCTTCGCCTCTCTCAGGTGATTGGATGGCCGGTTATCCCAGCCTGCACTGGTCGCGCGAGACCGGCTGGTCGTCCGTGCCCGAGTCACTGGCGGTGGAGGCGCCGCTCGCGATCGAAATCGCCTACGGGCGGCTGGGGCAGGATGTGCGCAAGGTGCTGGCCGTGACCATGCGGACTCCCGGCAACGATGAGGAACTCGCGTTGGGGTTTCTTTTTGCCGAAGGGTTGATTTCCGGCCTCGAGGATGTCGTTGCCAGCCGGGCGGCGGAGGAAAATTCACGGGGCGAAACGATTGCCACCCAGGCCATTCAGCTCTGCCACCCGCCGCGCGAGGATCTGCAGCGCGTGAGCCGCGGGCTGATCACGAGTTCTGCCTGCGGGATGTGCGGCCGGACGACGCTGCAGGGACTATCCTTCGCTCCCCCGCTCCGCCCGACGGAAGGGACGCTGTTGTCGGCGGAGGCGATTGCGGCCTTGCCCGATCTCCTTCGACCCGGTCAGGCGGCGTTTACCGCGACGGGCGGCTCGCATGGCGCCGGTTTGTTCGATGCCGGCGGGCATTTGATTTTTGTGCGCGAGGATGTCGGGCGGCACAATGCGGTCGACAAGGTGATCGGCGCCGCCCTGCGCGCGAAAATCGTCCTAGCCGGGAAAATCCTCGTGCTCAGCGGGCGGGTCAGTTTCGAGCTGATGCAGAAGGCTGCCGTCGCAGGCGTGGCGGTCGTGGTCGCCGTGGGCGCGCCTTCCTCCCTCGCGGTCAATCTGGCGCAAACCGCCGGGATCACGTTGATCGGCTTTACCCGCGGTCCGCGTTTCAATGTCTATACCCATGCCGGCCGGCTGGATCCGGGCCGGCCGGTGGAACGTCCGGCGCCTCCGGCGTGAGGGCAGAGGCTCCCGGGTCGGATGCCCGCAGCGATAATTTCCTTTCCCTCCCCTTGAAGCGGCGAAGAATTGGCTTTGTCGGCCGGTGGCAGCCCGGTGGTCTTTCGCTGCACCCGGAATGACAACCTGCCTAGGCTGGCCCCTCCCGTTTCATGACTCCCCCCCACGATGGCGCGGTCCCCCCGCACGAAACCACACGCCCCCGGGTGAAGCTCATTCCCGGCGCGGCGGCTGGGCTGACGGCGATCGTGAAAAGTTTCGAACACGGCCTGAAACGCGCCGGGCTGTGGCGCACCGCCGCGATCTTTACCCAGGTCAACCAGAAGGACGGCTTCGATTGCCAGAGCTGTGCCTGGCCCAATCCCGACGGGAAACGCCATGTGTTCGAATTCTGCGAAAACGGCGCCAAGGCAATGGCGAGCGAAGCAGCGACGCGCCGGGTCGACCGCGACTTTTTTCGCGAACATTCGGTGGCGGATCTGCTGGCGCGTTCGGATCACTGGCATGAGCTTCAGGGCCGCCTGGTCGAGCCGATGGTGCTGCGTCCGGGGAAGACCCATTACGAGCGGATTGCCTGGGACGACGCTTTCGCGCTCGTCGGGGAGACGCTGCGCGCGCTGCCCTCTCCGGATGCCGCGGCGTTTTACACGTCTGGCCGCGCGAGCAACGAGGCGGCCTTTGTCTACCAGCTCTTTGTCCGCGCCTTCGGCACCAACAATCTGCCCGACTGTTCGAACATGTGTCATGAGTCGAGCGGCGCCGCCCTGGGTGCCGCCCTCGGCGTGGGCAAGGGCACGGTGACGCTGGAGGACATCGAGGCGAGCGACGTGATTGTGGTGGTCGGCCAGAATCCGGGGACCAATCACCCGCGCATGATGACGACGCTGGAAGTCGCGAAGGCGCGGGGCGCGCAAATCATCGCGATCAATCCGCTCCGCGAGGTCGGCCTGCTGCGGGTGCGCAATCCGAATCCCGAGGAGTATTCGAATCCGGTCAAATACGGCTCGATGCTTTTCGGTCAGGGGACGGCGCTGACCGACCTGTACCTGCAGGTGCGGCTCAACGGCGATCTCCCGCTGTTCAAGGCGCTCGCCCGGGTCATGCTGGAACAGGAGGACGCGCAGCCGGGCGCGGTCCTGGATCGTGATTTCATCGCGGCCCACACGGCGGGATTTGAGGCCTTCACCGCTGATATCCGCGGCGGCGATTTTGCGGAATGGGTGCGTCTCTCGGGCGTGCCCGAGGACCAGGTGCGGGCGGCGGGACAGCGCATGGCGAAGGCCCGCCGGATGATCATCTGCTGGGCCATGGGGCTCACGCAGCACAAGAATGCGGTCGATACCATCCGCTACGCCGTGAACCTGCTGCTGCTGGGCGGGCACATCGGGCGTCCGGGTGCGGGCGTGTGCCCGGTGCGTGGACACAGCAATGTGCAGGGCGACCGCACCATGGGCATCTGGGAGCGTCCACCGGAGAGCCTGCTCGAGGCGCTCGGACGGGAGTTCAATTTTTCGCCGCCGCGGAAATTCGGCTGCAGCGTCGTCGAGGCGATCGAGGCGATGCACGACGGGCGCGTGAAGGCCTTGGTGGCGCTCGGCGGGAATTTTCTTCAGGCGACGCCGGATACGCTGCTGACCGCGGAGGCCCTCCGGCGCTGCGAACTCACCGTGCAGGTCGCCACGAAGCTGAACCGCTCGCATCTGGTGACGGGGAAGACCGCCCTGATCCTGCCGTGCCTCGGTCGCGCGGAAATCGACGAACGGGCCAGCGGCCCGCAAATCGTCACGGTCGAGGACTCGATGAGCATCGTCAGTTCCTCGCGCGGCCGTCTCCGGCCCGCGGGAGAAAACCTCCGCAGCGAAGTCGCCATCGTGACGGGCATCGCGCAGGCGACCCTGGGAGACCGCGGCTTCGGCTGGCAGGCGATGGCGGACGATTACGACCGGATCCGCGACCGGATCGAACGCGTGATCCCGGGCTTTGCGGATTTCAATGCGCGCATCCGCCAGGGCCCGTTTTACCTGCCGAACGGGGCGCGCGAACGCGTTTTCGCCACGACGACGGGCAAGGCCAATTTCCACACCGCGCCGGTCGTTTCCATCGCGCTCGAGCCAGGGCAGTTCCTGCTCCAGACCATGCGCACGCACGATCAGTTCAATACCACGATTTACGGGCTCGATGACCGGTATCGCGGCATCTACGGTGGCCGGCGCGTGGTCTTTCTCCATCCCGACGACATCGCGGAGCGGGGCTTTCAACAGGGCCTGTTTGTCGATATCACCAGCCATTTCGCCGGCGAACAACGCGTGGCGCATCGTTTCATGGTGGCGCCCTACGATATTCCGCGGGGCTGCGCGGCCACGTATTTCCCCGAGGCCAACGTGCTGGTGCCGGTCCGGAGTTTCGCCGACATCAGCGAAACCCCGACGAGCAAATCCATCGTGGTGAGTTTTGCCGCGAGCCCCGACCAGGCCGCCGCCGCGCAGGCCCACGGGAAAACCTGATCCCAGTCTGCATGAAGTCCGCCTCTCCAAAAACCGCGATGGTTGTGTCCAGGCTCTATCTCTGTCCCGATCATATCTACGTGGGCCACTTTGGCGGTGAGGCCGGGACCGAGCCGATGACCGCGGTGGATGAGGTGCGCCTGGTCGCGGGACGCGGCATTGTCGGCGACCGTTATTTCGACCGGCCTGAGGGCCACAAAAGGCAGGTGACCTTTTTTGCCGAGGAGGTTTGGCAGAGGCTCTGCGCGGAATCGGGCGCGGCGTCAGGTGGCCCGGAGGTTTTCCGGCGCAACGTGATCGTGCGCGGGGTCGACCTCCTTTCGCTGGTGGGCGAGGAGTTCGAGGTCCAGGGCGTGCGGTTCCGCGGGAACGAGCATTGCAAACCCTGCCGCTGGATGGACCAGGCCTTCGGCCCGGGCACGCTGGCCAGGCTTTCCGCGTGGGAGGCGGGCGGCCTGCGCGCCTCCATTCTCACCGACGGCTGCCTGAAGACGGATCGCGGATGAAGCACGT
The DNA here is from genome assembly GCA_945862035.1 of Opitutus sp. GAS368. Classification (GTDB taxonomy): domain Bacteria; phylum Verrucomicrobiota; class Verrucomicrobiia; order Opitutales; family Opitutaceae; genus CAMAXB01. The sequence continues at coordinate 3,300 of CAMAXB010000095.1, read as the reverse complement.
AGTCGAGATGCGAGGGCGTGGACCCGTCTGGCGATGAAACCGCCGGAAGACTCGATGCTCGGTGTCGTGCTGGCGGGAGGGGATTCCCGGCGTCTGGGTCGCGACAAGGCTCTGCTGCTCGTCGACGGAGAACCGCTCTGGCAGCGCCAGGTGAAGGTTCTCCGGGCAACGGGAGCGCATGACGTGGTGTTGATTCGCCGGCCGGGGCAGGCCGCTCCCCCGGGGGTCGTCTGCTGGCGCGATCACGTCGCCGACACGGGCCCCTTGGGCGGTCTGCATGCCGCGCTGGCGCCGCAATCCGCGGCCCTCGTGGCGGTGCTCGCCGTGGATATGCCCGGGATCGACGAGGCGTGGTTCCGATGGCTGCGCGGATTCTGTCGCGACGGCACCGGGGCGATGGCCCGGCATACGGACGCCTGCGAGCCGCTGGCGGCAATCTATCCGGCGTGCGCGATCCGCGAAATCGAGGCGCGGCTGGCGGCGCGCGACCATTCGCTCCAGCGGCTCGCGCTCGCGCTGGAGGCGGCGGGCTGCCTGAAGTTGATCCCGCTGCCGGCGGAAAAGTACTCCTGCGTGGCGAGCCTCAACACCCCGGAAAATCTGGCCCGCTGGAACGTAGGGTGATCCGCCTCAGCGGACTCCTGCCGTTGCCGGAGCCTGCCGGCAGGCGGTGGGTCTCATAGCAGGGTCGGCGCGCGTAAGGTTGTATTTTCGGAGCTGCAGGCCGTCCCGGCCCTGCAAATACACCATTACGCGCCCTAACCCCATCCGGCTGCCGCTAGAACCCGTCCGGCTCGCGGACCCGACCCTTTCAGACCGACAATCACTCCGTGGGTTTGTGCGGGTTTCGCGACTAGCTGAGCACTGGTATACCCAATTCGACGAGGTATTGGAAAGTAGTATCATAGTAAGCCGGCGGCCGCGTGTGGTCGTTTACGTCTCCTTCCGGCACGAAGATGACCATCCCCTGCCGGGCACGGGTTAAGAGCACTCGATAGGCATTCTTCAAATAGTTTTGGTTATCGGCATTCTTCACATTCTGCCACTTAGCGCCACGGAAGTCGTGATAGCTCCAACCTGAACCGGAAAAACGCAGGTCGCCGTCCCACGTGACGAGAGCCCAGTCCACTTCAAGCCCCTGCACTTGGAACTCAGTCGCCGCATCTTCCAGATAATAGCTCGATCGAGTATCATCCTTCCCATCCAAGAACCAGTGCACGGGGTCCGTCTTCACCCGAATATCGATGGCGTGCGGCTTGAGTCGCTGAGCCTTTGAAGAGGCAACCAAACCATAACGCTCACTACCACGGGCCTTGGATAGGATCCACTGCTTCGCTATTGTTAAATTTCGTGTCACAGCGATCGGATACCTCTTCAGCTTGGCTAAATTCTCACGAGCTCGGTCGCTTTCGCAATCGAGCAGCGCTTTTACGAAGGTCGAGACATGCTCCGCTCGAAACGAACGCATCGAGACGGACAGATGCAAATCGTCATCGAGGTAAACCCCTCGCCTCTCCTTCACTGCACCAATCGTTCCTCCCGCCGCATATTCGCTGTCAGTCAACCGGGACGAGATATACATGTCCCAGTGCGGGAAAGAGGTTTTAACTGCCTCAAGCCAAGCGCCGATACCAGACTCGCCACGGTTGATCTCTTGCCCGCCGCCGACCAAGCAAAGAATCACCGCCCAATCCTTATGACGGTCCACGTAACGTATCAAAAACTGCGGCTCGGAGTCAGGGAAGTTAGGAACGCCTTTCTTCCGCTTCATGAAATCCGCCGTCATCGACTGATTCCAAGCGCGCTGGGCCTCGTCGAAAACAACCACATGATCCGCCGGCGGCGCTTCGTTCTTGAGCGCCTCGTCTCGGAAGTGATGCACGTTCTGAATGAACTGCTTCACCGGATCACTTCCCTTCTTCGGCTTCTGCCCTCTCCTCCTTAACCGCGCCTTCTCGTCACGCGACAAAGCGGCGCGGAGTACAGCAACGAGCGGGCCATTACCTGACAGTAACACCGCATGCGTCGGACTATCCGTCCGGGCATGCTGGGTCGCTACATTTAGACCCACCAAAGTTTTCCCTGCGCCAGGCACTCCGGTCAGAAAGCAGATGATCTTCCGGCCCTTCGTTCGTGCTTCCTCAATCAGTTCCTCGATTCGTCGTGAAGTCTCGCCCAGATTCTTCTTACCAGCGTCGAAAGCCTTTATCGCCTCTACACCATGATGCGCATATAATAATCGTGCCGCCTCGACGATCGTGGGCGTCGGCTTATAGGCACCCTGAGCCCATTGGCTCTGATCTAATGCAACTCCAGAGACCACGGCCATAACGGATTCAATCGTCGCTCGAAACGCGCCCGCATGTACCAACATCGGATGATAAACCCCATCTGCATCCTTCGTGAGCTTCGCCGCCACCGATTCCCTAGCCTCGGTCGCAATTAAGATCGGCACCAACGAGACCTGGTGGCTCGCCTCATGAAAGTTCTTCAGGTCGAGTGCATAGTCCCAAACCTGCTCAGCATCCGCGCGGTTAAACGCAGCTTCCCCCACCTTAAACTCCACGACGAATACAACCGGCCCAATCAGCAGGACCGCATCCACCCGACTGCCCATGCGCGGGATATTAAACTCGAGAAAAAGTGTGCCAGTTAGTCCCTCGAGGTTCTTTTGCAAAAACGCGATTTGCTCCAGCCACGCCTCTTTCTGGGTCCCAGCCAGATCGAACTCGGGATTCTTCGCCAATACTCCAAATACAGCATCCGGGTCTGCCTTCCTGAAATCCTCGATCAGCGCACCGTACCAAGCCCTCGAATAACCCGGTGCTGGTGTAGTAGTCGCCACTGCAAAACAACTGCCGAACCCTCAAACCCGAGGCAAGACCGCGGTGGGTTGATCTGAGGGGAGGCGATCCAGGGGGTCTGGCCGAACATTGTCACATTTCATCGTCTGGTGGCCCGAATTGGAGGGAGCGCTCGGCGGGGCGGTCGGACGGTGGGGAGAGGGCCGGAGGCCGGAGTCGGGAGTCGGAGGACGGAGGCGATCGAGGGAAGCGGGAGTTGGGAGACCGGAGACGGGAGGCGGGAGGCGGGAGGATGGAGGTCGGGAGTGGCTCGCGCACGAGGGCGAGCCGGTGGAACGCGTTGCCCCTTGTATGGACCGGAGACATGGGTGACACATTGACGGGGACATGGGTAACACTTTGGGGATGCCATGGCATACCCCTGATCTGATGTCCTCCCGACTCGAGTTTGTGCTTCTGGCCAGCCAAGCTGGCGTCAACTTCCGGCAGCTGTGCC
>CAMAXB010000094.1 GCA_945862035.1 Opitutus sp. GAS368 | reverse complement strand
GCGAAGGCGATGCGCGTGACGGTCTCGCAGGCGGTGGCGGCTTCGACGACGAGGCGGGTCGCGTCGAGATTGAGGCGTTGATTCAACTCCGGTTGGGCAAAGCTCTCCGGCACGCTGACCAGGGCGGCGAGGTGCAGGATGGCGCAAGGGCGCTCGTGGAGCACTAACGGCGTCAGAAAGCCGGGCGCCGTGAGGTCGGCCTCGATTAAACGAAAGCGGTCCCTGGTCAGGGCGGCGGCGAGGTTGTGGCGGTGGCCGGTGCGAAGATTGTCCACGCCGAGCACCTCATGGCCTTGGGCGAGCAGGCGGTCCACGCTGTGACTGCCGATGAAGCCGGCGGCGCCGGTGACGAGAATCTTGGCCATGCTAGCGCGGAGATTCCCATCCCGGGCACTGCGGTAGCAAGCGGTTTAGTCGTTGGGTGGGCCTTCCACGACGGCATCCAACTCGGCGAGATTGGCCGCCGCGCGGTGGCCTCCAAAAACGCGAGCCGGGTGCAGCGCTCGGGCTTGAAGGAGATGTCGCCATGGTCCGGAGACACCGCGAAGCGGGCGCCGGGTTCGACCCCGTGGGTGTGCTTGCCGGTCAGGAAGCCAGCGCCGACGGGGCTGGAGGTGTGATGACCTGAACGCCCTGCGTCCGGCCGAAGCGGCACAGCTCGGGCCCGGGCGCGCGCACGGCGAAATTGTGATTGTGCTGGAGCCGGCTGAAGGCGGTGAACCCCTCCTGCTGTTGGACCGCGAGGGCGGAGGCGAGCTGGGCCTAGCGGGCGTTGCTCAGGCGGAGCGCGCAGACCAGACCCTGCCGCCGCAGCGCATCGAGGGCGCGCAACGTGTCGGTGGTGGTGGCGGCGTCGTCCCATTTATGCAGGTACAGCAAGTCGACGTAATCGACCGCCAGATTCTGCCAAGCGGTCCCGACCGCGGCTGTGATGGCTTCGGGCGAGTCGGGTGGGTAGATCGTGGTGGCGATCCGTACGTGGGCGCGCTGCTCGGGGTGGGCGCGGATCCAGGTGGCGGTGCCGAGGGCGAGCGCAGCCGGGTCTTCCATGAGAACCTCGCCCACTCATTCTGGCGTGGCCGACGAGCGGCACTTTTCGCGGGGTCCGCGAGCGGGCGGGGTTCAGCCCGCCGAGAGCGCGACCGGCTCGACCATGCTGCCCGGTGGCCGCTTGGGGTGGGACACCTGCAGAGCCAAGAGGCGGCCGATGGCCGCCCCGATCTCCTCCGGCGGCAGGGTGGGGTAGATGCACGGGTAGGGGGCGGAGCCCGGCGTATGCTGGAGCACACCGCTGGCGATCAGCCGCGGACGACGACGTCCGCGCAGCTTGAGCGTGCCAAGATGCTGATGGGCGGCCTCGGCCTTGGCGTCCGATCGGCACACCAGGCAGAGATCGGTGGGATGGCGGGCGATCTGGGCGTCGATCTCGGCCGCGATGGCCCGCGGGTCGTCGGGCAGGTGGCGCACGGAAAAATCGGCGGCGGAAAATCCGGCGGCGCCGAGCAGCCGGCCCAGTTCCGCGAGCACCTCATTGTCGCCCGGAAACATGGTCTCACGGGCGAGCACGCAGACTTGGCGGACGGCATGCGTCCGGATGAACCTGGCGATCAGTCGGGCGATGCCCGGATTGTCCTGCTCGACCCAGGCCAGACCGGAGAGCGACGGATAGAGGGAGCCGTGGACGACGGCGGGCAGGCCGCTGTCCTTGACCAGACGCTGCACGACGTAGGGTGCCTTGGTGATGACGATCCCGGCCGGCTCCTTCGCGCGAAGGATCTCGCCGAGCAGTCGGTGGACAAAAGGCGCAGGATCGGTGGCGGGCAGGAAATTGAACTGCACCTCCGCGCCGGGGAGCTGACTCTGGATGCCGACGAGCAGACCGTCCGCCAGCCGCCCCTCCTGCTGGAGGTAGCCGCGGTGCATGATCATGAAGACCCGGCGCAGGGCGCGCGGACCGGTGGCGGCGGGAGGCGCGCTGACAAAAGTGCCGAGGCGCTGGACCCGCGTGAGCGCGCCGCGCTGCGTGAGCAGCTGCAGCGCGCGGTTCGCAGTGGAGCTGCTCACGCCGAGCATCCGCGCGGACTTCTTCAGGTCGAGGTAGGCATCGCCCGGCTTCAGGCCCCGCTGGCGGATATCTTCTTCCAGCCGCCGGGCCAGCGCCACGATGTGCGGGGTCTGGGAATAGCCGGTGCTCACGGGCAGATCGAATGCGTCCGGAAGCGCCGGAGGCAAAAGAAAACGCCCCCACGGACTTAAAAATTCTTGTGGCGTGGAATTTATTTGTCAGGGTCGGCCCGTGACTCTGCGTGTCGATTCTTCCTCGCCCCGGCTGCTCCGCGGCCTCGTGGCGGCCACCTTTACGCCGTTCAAGGCCGACGGCTCGCTCGATGTTGACCGCATCCCGGCGGTGGTCGATGGCGTGATCGCCCAGGGTGCCGCCGGCCTGTACGTCTGCGGCAGCACGGGCGAGGGTCCGCTGCTGACGACGGCGGAGCGCGAGATCGTGGCCGCGGTCTCGATCAAGGCGGCGGCGGGACGGGTCCCGGTCGTGGTCCAGGTGGGGCACAACAGCATCGAGGAGGCGCGCGGCCTCGCGGCCCATGCCCAGGCGTGCGGGGCCTCTGCGATTTCGGCGACGCCGCCCGGCTACTTCAAGCCGGACGGGCTCGACAACCTGATCGCCTGTCTTGGCGTGATCACGGCGGGCGCCCCGGCGCTGCCGTTCTACTATTATCACATCCCGATCCTTTCGGGTGTGGCCTTCAACATGGTGGAGTTCCTCCGTCTCGGAGAGCAGCAGCTGCCAACGTTGCGGGGCATCAAGTTCTCCGACCCGAATCTGCACGAGATGATGGCTTGCACCGAGTATGGCGGCGGCCGGCATGAGATTCTCTTCGGGGTGGACGAGATGCTGCTCGGCGGGCTCGCCTTTGGCGTGCGCGGGGCGGTGGGCTCGACCTATAATTTTGCGGCGCCCCTCTACCGGTTGATCATGGCGGCCTTTGATCGCGGTGACGTGGCCGAGGCGCGGCGGCTGCAGTCGCTTTCGGCGGAAATGGTCCGGATCATTGTGGGTATCGGCGGTCGCGGCGGGCTGAAGGCGACGATGGCGCTGATCGGCCTCGACTGCGGTTTCAGCCGCCTCCCGACCCGTACCTGCACGGCGGAGCAGCGCGAAAAGATCCGCGCCGAACTGGATCGGATCGGATTTTTCCAATGGGCCGTGGTCAAAAAGTAACCGGTCCGGCTGGCACGATGCTCCGCTGGCGGGGCTTGCGCACCCGGGGTCTGGGGGATTCACTCGTTCCGTCATGAGCCTCTCCGTGCCGCAGCTCTCCGCCCTGCTCAGGGATTACGATGACGGGCTGGTTGGGCGGACGCTTCCGTTCTGGCTGCGCTATGGCGCGGATCGGGAGCACGGCGGGCTGATCACCGGGCTGGATCGCGACGGTGCCATCATCGACACCGACAAGGCGGTCTGGCTCCAGGGACGCGCGGCGTGGACCTTCTCGACCGCCTACCTCACGCGCGGCTCGCGGCCCGAGTGGCTGGAGCAGGCGCGCAGCTGCCTCGACTTCATCCGTGATCATTGCCGCGGACCCGGGGGCAAGCTCTACTTCACGGTCACGCGCGAGGGCCGGCCCCTGCGCATGCGCCGTTACGTCTACAGCGAGTGCTTTGCGGCGATCGGCAGCGCGGCCTACGCCAAGGCAACCGGGGACGCGCGGGCCCGGGACGAGGCGCTGGGCTATTTCGCGACCTACCTTCGCCATAGTTTCACGCCGGGCGTGATGCCCCCCAAGACCGACCCGGAAACCCGCCCGATGAAGGGCGTCGCGCCGCTGATGATCGCGATCGTGACTGCGCAGGAGATCCGCAAATTGCTGGGCGACGTGCTGGTCGGCGGCGCGACCTGCACGGGCTGGATCGACCGCTCGATCGAGGAGATCCGCCGCGACTTCTACAAGCCCGAGCTCGGTGTGCTGATGGAGTCCGTCACGCCGGAGGGCGGGATTTCGGACCATTTTGACGGCCGCACCCTCAACCCCGGCCATGCGATCGAATGCGCGTGGTTCATCCTCCATGAGGCCAAGCTTCGCTCGGATGCGGCGATGCAGACGCTGGGGCTGGCGATCCTCGACGGCATGTGGCAGCGGGGGTGGGACCCGGAGTTCGGCGGGCTGCTCTACTTCGTCGATGTGCACGGCAAGCCGGTGCAGGAGTACTGGGCGGAGATGAAATTCTGGTGGCCGCACAACGAGGCGGAGATCGCGACCCTGCTGGCCTACCAGATGACGGGCGATGCGAAGTATGCGCGCTGGCACGGGGAAGTTTACGCCTGGTCCCGGCGGGTCTTCGCGGATCCGGAGCACGGCGAGTGGTTCGGCTATGCCCACCGCGACGGACGGATCTCGACCCGGCTAAAGGGCAATCTCTGGAAAGGCCCCTTCCATCTCCCCCGCATGCAGTGGTACTGCGGAAATCTTGTTCGTGAAATGCTCAAGTTGCCATGACCCACGACCCGACCGAGTTTGAACAGCGCGAGCGCATCAAGTCCTTCATCCACGGCTCGGCCGATGAGGCCTGTCGGCTCATCGCGGACGAGATTCGCGGCCTGATCCGCACCAACGATGCCGCGGGACGCAAGACGGTGCTGGGGCTGGCCACGGGGTCGACCCCGGTCCGGCTCTACCAGCAATTGATCCGCATGCACCGCGAGGAGGGTCTGTCCTTCCGCAATGTCATTACCTTCAATCTCGACGAGTACCAGGGGTTGTCGCGTGAGCACCCGGAAAGCTATTGGCGGTTCATGCACGACCAGCTCTTCCGGCACATCGACCTGCCGGCGGAGGCGATCAATCTGCCGGACGGCACGCTGGCCCGCGGCGAAATCTTTGCGGCCTGCGCGGCCTACGAGGCGAAGATCAAGGCGCTGGGCGGCATTGACCTGCAGGTGTTGGGCATCGGCCGGACTGGTCACATTGGTTTCAATGAGCCGGGCTCGGGTCGCGAGTCCCGCACGCGCCTGGTGACGCTCGACTCGCTGACCCGTCGCGATGCGGCCCGCGATTTCCGCGGCGAGCTGAATGTGCCGCGGTATGCGATCACGATGGGCGTGGGCACGATCCGGGACGCGCGGCGGGTGCGCCTGCTCGCGTGGGGTGCGGCCAAGGCCGGCGTCGTGGCGCAGGCGGTTGAGGCGGCGCCCTCGGACGCGTTGCCGGCCGGTCTCCTGCAGGGCCATGATGATGTGGTGTTTCATCTGGATGCCGCGGCGGCGAGCGAGCTGACGCGGGCCCGGCTGCCCTGGCTGGTGGGGCCGGTCACCTGGACGCCGGCGATCGCGCGCCGGGCGGTGGTTTGGCTTTCCCTGCACCTGCAGAAGCCGATCCTTAAATTGGTGGACGAGGAATACGGCGAGAATGGCATGGCCGATCTGCTCACTGAGCAGGGCCCGGCCTACGAGGTGAACATCCGGATTTTCAATCAGGTCCAGCACACCATCACCGGCTGGCCGGGCGGAAAGCCGACCGCCGATGACTCGCACCGGCCGGAGCGGGCCACGCCCTTCCCGAAGCGGGTGCTGGTGCTCAGCCCGGAGCCGAGCGACGACACGCTGGCCATGGGGGGGACGCTGCGTCGTCTCGTCAAACAGGGTCACGCCGTGACCGTGGCCTACCTGACCTCGGGCAATCTGGCGGTGCCGGATGAGGATGCGGAGATGGCGGCGGACCTCATGCTGGAGCTGTCGCAGGACGATCGGGGCATCGGCGCGGGCAAGGCGGATTTTGCCCGCAGTGTGCGGGAGCAGATTTTGTCGCGGGGCGCCTTCGCCGCGGACTCGGATGAGGTCCGCCGGCTCAAGGGCCTGCTGCGGCGCGGCGAGGCCCGGGCGGCGCTGCGGGTCCTTGGACTTCCGGCCGAGCGCCTGCGTTTCCTCGATCTGCCGTTTTACGAGAAGGGCAAGTACCGCCAGTTCCGGATCGGTCCGGCCGATGTGACGGCGGTTTCAGCGTTGCTGGACGAGGTGCAGCCGCACCAGATCTTTGTCACCGGCCAGGCCGCGGACCCCAGCTCGTTGTCGGCTGTCTGCTTTGGCCTGCTCCGGCAGGCACTGGCTTCGCCCCGCGCCGAGTCGTGGCTCCGGGATTGCCGGATCTGGCTCTTTGCCGGCACCGATCGACCCTGGGAGCCGGCGGAGGTGGACATGGCGGTGCCCCTCAGCCCCCACGAGCTGTCGGAGAAGATCAGCGCCATGCACCACCACAAGTCGCAGCGCGGCCAGGCGGCGGCGCTGGCCCATGGCACGAATGAACTTTGGCAGCAGGCCGAGCGACAGAACCGGCGCCTGGCCGAGCTCTACGACCACCTCGGTCTGGCGAACTACGAGGCGATTGAGGCATTTCAGCGCTGGAATGCCTGAAGGCCCTGCGGCGCTTACCCATTTCCGTCCACCCTCAGAAGCAACACCCCTCTCTCTACGGCTCAACCAACCCTCCGGACGGGCCACTCCTCAATCACTCACGCGATGAATGTCATTCGATTTGGAATCATTGGATCTGGTTTCATGGGCCGCACGCATGCGGAGGCGGCCCGCCGCCTGCCCAATGCCGAGCTCAAGGCGATCGCCGGCGGCTCCCGCGCGCCCGCGCTGGCCTCACGTTATCAGGTGGCGCTTGAGCCGACCAAGGAGTCGCTTTTCGCCCGGCCCGACATTGATGCGGTTGTGCTGACGACGCCGCACCACCTCCACGTCGAGGAGGCGCTGGCGGCGTTGGCCCAGGGAAAACACGTGCTGGTGGAGAAGCCGCTGGCGACCTCGGTGGAGGACTGTGACCGCATGATCGCGGCCGCCGCCGAGCGGAAGCTGCAACTCGGCGTGGGCTACCAGCAGCGCTTCCGCGTCAACAACCGCAAGGCCTGTGAACTGATTCGCAGCGGGGCGATTGGCGACATCCTTGCGGTGCAGGTCTCCATGCCCATGTACGCCGGCGCGATCAAGGCGGGCGGGTTCGGCGGCGATTGGTCCTGGTGGAATGATCCGCGCAGCCTCGGTCACCTCCTCAACAGCTCGCCGCACGCGATCGACCTGCTCCGCTGGTTCATGCGCGCAGATGTCACGTCGGTCTCATCGCTTTCCCGCACCTTCCTGCCCGGGATCAAGGTCGAGGACACGACGATGTCTCTGCTTGAGTTCTCCAACGGCGCCATCGGCTCGCTCTTCTCAAGCCGCGCGCTGCCCGCTCCGTCGTTCCCGGGGGAGGATTTCCGCTTCCGTATCACGGGTTCCAAGGCGCTGCTTGACCTCGATGCCTACAGCGAGCTCCGGCTCTCGGACGAGAACGGGTGGCGCGTGGTGTCGCAGCAGCCCCCGGTGAAGCATGAGGGTGCCGACACCGCCTTTGCTGATGTGCGCATGCAGGCCTATTGCGACCAGATGGCCGCCTTCATCGCGGCGATCGAGGGCAAGCCGAGTGAGATCGGCACCGCCGAAGCGGGCCGCGCGTCGGTCGCGGCGTTCCGCGCGATGCTGCAGTCCTCGGCCGAGCGGCGCTGGATCTCGCTGCAGCCCTGAGGACGCGCCCTGATGAGTGCCGACGCCGGGGTGAATCTCGAATTGCTGCTCAACCTCGACGACGTCGAGGATGCGGCCCGGACGGCCATGCCGCGGGTCGTCTATAATTATGTGGCGGGCGGGGCGGCGGACGAGATCACGGTCCGCTGGAACCGCGAGCGCTTCTCGGACTACCGCCTGCGCCAGCGCGTGCTGCGCGATCTCTCGGCGCTCGACTGCTCGACCACCCTGCTGGGCCGGCGCATGCCGCTTCCGCTGCTGCTGGCGCCGACCGCGGGCCATTGCTTCACGCACCCGCGGGGCGAACTCGCAACGGCGGAGGCGGCCGGGGCGATGGGCGTGACCTTCGGGCTCAGCTCGGGGACGCACACCAGCATTGAGGACGTGATGAAGGTGGCGAAGGCGCCGATCTGGTACCAGTTGTACGTGGTCAAGGATCGGGGCGTGACCCGGGATCTCGTTGAACGCGTGCAGGCGGCCGGCGCGGAGGCGATCTGCGTGACGGTCGACAGCCCCTTGGATGGCGCGCGCTACCGCCAGCAGCGTCTGCCCATGGCGCTGCCGCCCGGAGTGACTTATCCGCATCTGGCCGGAAGCCGCGAACCCTCCTCGATCCAGACGCTGGATACGGTGATTCCGGCCAATCTGACGTGGAAGGACGTGGAGTGGCTACGCTCGATCTGCCGGGTGCCCCTGCTGCTGAAGGGCGTGATGAGCGGCGAGGACGCCGCGCAGGGGATCGGATCCGGGGCCGACGGGATCATGGTGTCGAATCACGGTGGTCGCTGCCTCGACACCCTGCCGTCCACGATTGAGGTTCTTCCGGAGGTGGTCGCGGCGGTGGCGGGCAAGGTGCCGGTGATTGTCGATGGGGGCGTGCGTCGGGGGACGGACATCGTCAAGGCGCTGGCGCTGGGGGCGGCGGCGGTGCAGATCGGCCGGCCGTACGTCTACGGGCTGGCGATCGGCGGTGCGGCGGGGGTCGAGCACGTGATCAGAATCCTGCGCAAGGAATTGCTCATGGCGATGTGCCTGCTGGGCTGTGCGAAGATTTCCGACATTGATCACCGGGTGCTGTGGGACCGAAAAGCCTAAACGAACGAACTTTGCCATGATGCTACTTCCTCTCGCTGCGTGGAAATCCAACGGACAGATCCCGCTGCCGCGCGCGGGCTGTGCGGTCGCGGCGCTCGGAACGGAGATTTTTTTGGCGGGGGGCACCTACTGGGCGGAGGGGCGCAAGCATTGGGTCGATACGGCGGACCGCTTCGATCCGGCCACCGGGCGTTGGGTGAGCCTGCCGCCGGTGCCTCGGCTGGCTGGTGATACGGTGGGCGTGGCCTGCCGCGGGGAATTGGTCGTGATTGGCGGCGGCGGCGAGACCGAGGGCAGTCGTGACGTGTGGGCCTCGAGCGGAGGAGCGTGGAGAGCTTGGCCGTCGTTGCCGGCGGCCCGGCGGACGGTCGGGGCCGGAGTGATTCGGGACGCGGTGTACGTGGTCGGCGGGCTCGCGGGGCAGGGAACCGACTATGCCTCGGCGACGCGCACGCTCTGGAGTTGCACGGGGACGGGTGGCTGGGAAGAGCGGGCGCCATTGCCGGGCGCGGCGCGGTTTGTGAGCGCGGTCACGGCGGTGGGCGATTGCCTCGTGGTGGCCGGCGGCTGTGTGCCGGACGGAGCCGGGGTGCGAAACCTCGATGAGATTCTCTGCTACGATGCGCGGGCCGATCAATGGTCTCGGATCGGAACGCTGCCCCGGCCCTGTCGCGCGATGGGCGGACTGGCCCATGACGGCCGCGTGCTGTGGTTTGGCGGTTACGCCGATGCCTTTTGCGATGACATCCTGGCGTGTGATCTTGCGACGGGAGTCGTCTCGACCGTCGGGCGCCTGCCCAAGCCCGTCGCTGACCTGCGAGTGGTCCGGATCGGCGGCGACGTGCTCGCCCTTTGCGGCGAGGATGGGATGAAACTCCGCTACGCTGACTGCGTGCGTGCTCCCCTGGGCTGAGCTCAGGCCGCCGGGGCGGGGTTGTTGGCCAGCACGAGGGGAGGCCAGTCCTCGACCCGGTGATAGTTCGGTTCCCGCAGCGGCGCGGTCGACGAAAGCAGGGGCTCGCCCCCGCGGGTGCAGTCGTAGCGACAGATTGCAACGCGCAGCCCGGGCGCAGACGGCGCGGCGGGATCGATGCCGATGGCGGTGAAGGGAAGGGATGCCTGCACTGACCAGAAATCGGGTCCGAGGTGCGACGTACTCGTGATCCAGGCGGGATCGGGCACGAGGAAGTCCTCCAGCGCGGCTGATCCAGCGCGGAAGCGGGCGAGGCCATCGCGCGGCCAGCGGAGCTGGAGCCGCTGGTTCTCCGGCGTCACGTGGATCTCGACATAGGTCCGGCCATCGGGTGCGAGGACGAAGACCTCGCAGATGTCACCCAGTTCCCAGGTGCGTTCATTCAGGGTACGCGCCCGGTTGCGCGAATTCCGGCCGAGGAAGATCGCGTCGACCTCGAGGGCGGAGTCCTGCCAGCGAAGGCGGGCCCAGCCGGGGTTGAACCCGGGCTCGAGCCCGTCGCGCCGCCAGGGCTGGCCGAGCGGACGCCA
>CAMAXB010000093.1 GCA_945862035.1 Opitutus sp. GAS368 | reverse complement strand
CGTCCTTTCTTTTTGTCGGGAGGGCGCTACGCTCAGCGGACTTATGACGCCCGAGATCCTGCAAACCCTCATCGATGATGCGACCTTCGACTACACCATGGGGGAGACCGAGGCCGCCCTGACCAAGCTCGCGCAGGCCACCGAGGCGGCTCCGGGTTCATTCGAGGCCTGGCATGCCCTGAGCGAGATCCTGTTCTCCCTCCGACGCTTTGACGATGCCCTGGCCGCCGCCGAGCGTGCCCATGCCCTCCAGCCGCAGGACCTGTTCATCAACACGACGCTCTCCCGCATCTGGATGGAAAAAGGCGACAAGGCCACGGCCGAGAAATACGGTGCCCAAGCCAAGGTCCTCGGCTGGAAGGACCAGCTCAAGGCCCCGCCCGGGGCGGCGGCGGACGGGCTGAACTGAGCGGAAATCCGGCGGGTCGTGCCGACCATTACACGGATTTCACGGATCGAAACCATCAATCCAAACGGGATCTGGATTTACCGGAGGTAACGGAGAGAGCGGAGATCCGATCCACCTCGGAGAGGCTTGATCTCCTGCCTGTCTCCATTCCCTCCTGTTCAACCCATCCGGGTCTTCATCCGTGAAATCCGTGCAATCCGTGGTTACTCCTCCTGTCTGGCCGGTCGGTTTAACGCAATCCAACAGCATCAGCGTGCCCGTTGACCCGACTCCCGCCGCCTCCCTAGCCTCCCCGCCCGATGGATAAGCCTGTTTACACGTTGGAATTCGAAAAACCCCTGCGCGAACTGAGCACCCAGCTCGATCAGCTGCGCCAGCAGTCGCTGGAGAACAACCTGGATCTCTCCAGCGAAATCGCGGGGATCACGCGCAAGATCGAGGCGACCCAGCGGGAAATCTATTCCAGCCTGACCCCATGGCAGCGGGTCCAGATTGCCCGGCACCCGAAGCGCCCCTATGCCCTCGATTACGTGGGCATGATCTGCGAGGGCTTCCAGGAGCTGCATGGCGACCGGCAGTTCAACGACGACCGCGCGCTGGTCGGCGGCACCGCGTTCTTCAACGGCGATGCCGTGATGATCATCGCCCAGCAGAAGGGCCGCGAAACCAAGGAAAAGATCGCGCGCAATTTCGGCATGCCCCAGCCGGAAGGTTACCGCAAGGCCCTGCGGCTGATGAAAACCGCGGAAAAGTTCGGCCTCCCGGTGTTTACGTTCATCGACACCCCCGGCGCCTATCCCGGCATCGGCTCGGAAGAGCGCCACGTGTCCGAGGCCATTGCGGTGAATCTGCGCGAGATGGCCATGCTCCGCGTCCCGTCGATCTCCGTCATTGTCGGCGAAGGTGGATCCGGCGGTGCGCTCGGCATCGGCGTGACCGATCGCGTGCTCATTTTCGAGAACAGCTACTATTCGGTCATTTCGCCGGAGGGTTGCGCCGCCATTCTCTGGAAGGACTCGGCCGCAGCGCCCAAGGCGGCCGAAGCCCTCAAGCTCGACGCGCCCACGCTGGAAAAATTCAAGGTGGTGGACGAGGTCGTGGCCGAGCCCTTCGGCGGCGCCCACAACAATCCGACCAAGGCGGCCGACGCCCTGAAGTACGCGCTGCACAAGCACCTGAACGATCTCCGCGGCCTCGATGAGGAGCGGCTGCTCGACACGCGTTACGAGCGCTTCCGCCACCTCGGCAGGTTCGAGGAAGCCGGCGTGGTCACGTCGTAAGGCGTGAGCGGATACGCTGGGCATTTCCACCTCCCTTGTAGCCGGGCTCGCTGAGCCCGGGTTTCGGGTCGATTTTCGGACCGGGCTCAGCGCACCCGGCTACATCAATCCCGTCAGCCGTCCTTGCGGACGGTGATCAGTTCGCAGCGCACCGAACGCTTCGCGATCGGGTCATAGTCGACGAGCGCGGCGGAGAGCCGCACATCCCCCTCCGCAATCTCAAAGCGGCGCGGCATGCCATCGATGAAGCGGCCCAGCACCGGCGCGATCTCACGGCCCAGCACGCTGGCATAGGGGCCGGTCATGCCGACATCGCACATGAAGGCCGTGCCCTGGGGCAACACCGCGGCATCGGCGGTGGGGACGTGGGTGTGCGTTCCCAGCACCGCGGCGGCGCGGCCATCCAAATGCCAGCCCATGGCCTGCTTCTCGGACGTGGCCTCCGCATGAATCTCAACCAGGGCCGCGTCCGCGCGGCCCGCGCCTACCGTCCGGGCCAGCATCGCATCGGAGCCAAGAAACGGACACTCGCCCTTCATCCCGATAAAGTTCCGCCCAAGCTGGGTGAACACGGCCAGACGGAACCCGTCCGGGTTGGTGAGGATCACGTGGTCGCGGCCCGGGCAGGCCGAGGGCAGATTAGCCGGCCGGCACACCCGATCGAGGCCGCCGATCTCGGTCTCCCAGCCCTTCTGGTCCCAGACATGATCGCCCAAGGTGATGGCGTCGACCCCTGCACCCAGCAGGGTCCTGGCGATGAGGCCCGTGATGCCCGAGCCGGCCGCGGCATTCTCTCCGTTCGCGATGATGAAATCCAAGCGGTGGCGCTCGCGGAGGTTCGCCGCCTGGGCGACCACGATATCCCGGCCTGGACGCCCCACAATATCGCCAATGAAGAGAAATTTGACCACGAACGACACAGATGGACACGGATGGGGTTCAAACCAAACCAATTCCGACTCCCAACTGTGACCGGGGTGACGGTTTTACACGCTTGCCTCGCCCCCCGGTTCCCGGCTTCCTCGTGGGTTTCCGTCCACCCACGTATCGCCATGAAATCGTCCACCTCCCCCACCTCGTTTCCCCAGCCCGAAATCGGCCGTGAAATGAAAGGCGCCGACGTCGTCGTCGAGTGTCTCGTTCGGGAAGGCGTCGATGTTATCTTCGCATACCCGGGCGGCGCCTCCCAGGAACTCCACCAGGCCCTGGCCCGTTCGGACAAGGTTCGTGTCATCCTTCCCCGCCATGAGCAGGGCGGCTCCTTCGCCGCCGAGGGCTACGCGCGCGCCACCGGCCGGGTTGGCGTGTGCATGGCGACCAGCGGCCCCGGGGCCACGAATCTCGTCTCGGCCATTGCCGACGCCTACATGGACTCGACCCCGATGGTCGCCATCACCGGCCAGGTTTTCCAAAAGTACATCGGCAAGAGCGCATTCCAAGAGACCGACTTTTTCGGCATGACCCTGCCGATCGTGAAGCACAGCTACCTCGTGCTGAATGCGGCGGATCTTCCGCGCATCATGAAGGAGGCCTTCGTCATCGCCCGCACCGGCCGGCCCGGTCCGGTCGTCATCGATATCCCGAAGGACGTCCAACAGGCGAAGGTCACGCCCGTGTTTCCCGCCACCGTCGAGTTCGCCAACCCGACCATCCTGCACACGCCCCGCGCGACCGATGAGCAGCTCAACCAGGTGCTCGCCCTGATCGCCGAGGCCAAGCGTCCGGTGATCTACGCCGGCGGCGGCATCATCTCGGCCGAGGCGCACAAGGAACTCACTGCCTTCGCTGAGAAGACGAACATCCCGGTCGCGACCACGCTCATGGGCGTCGGCGCCTTCCCTGAGACGCATGCCCTTTCGATGCAATGGTTCGGCATGCACGGCACCGCCTACGGCAACTGGGCCGTCGACCAGAGCGACCTGCTGCTTTGCCTCGGTGCACGCTTCGATGACCGCATCACCGGTGAGGTCAGTAAGTTCGCCGCCGGAGCGAAGATCGTCCACCTCGACATCGACGCCTCCGAGCACAACAAGAACAAGCGGGTGCATCTCCCCATCCAAAGCGAGGTGAAGCACGCCCTCGGCCGCATGATCGAACTGATCAGCGCCGCACGTTTCTCCCCGCCGGACACCCAGGCCTGGCACGATCAAATCGCCACGTGGAAACGTGACCAGCCCTTCGACAGTAGCGCCGGTTTCGGCCACAGCCCGCACATCCTGCCCCAGGAGGCGGTCTCCACCTTGTACGAACTGACGAAGGGTGACGCCATCATCACGACTGGCGTGGGCCAGCACCAGATGTGGGCGGCCCAGTTTTACCGCTTTGACGAGCCCCGCCGCTACATCAGTTCGCTCGGCCTCGGCGCGATGGGCTACGGCTATCCCGCGGCAATGGGCGCCAAGGTGGCCTGCCCGGACAAACAAGTCATCGATATCGACGGGGATGGCTCGTTCGTCATGAACATTCAGGAACTCGCCACCTGCCATATCGAAAAGATCGCGGCCAAGGCGATGATCCTCAATAATCAGCACCTCGGCATGGTCGTGCAATGGGAAGACCGCTTCTATGGTTCGATCCGCGGCAACACGATCCTTGGCGATGCCACGAACGTCGGCGGCCCCGACAATCTCGGCGGCCTCTATCCGGACTTCGTCAAGATCGCCGAGGGCTTCGGCGTCAAGGGGCGCCGCGTCCACAAGAAGAGCGAGCTCAAGGAAGCCATTCAGGAAATGCTCGACCACGATGGCCCCTACGTCCTCGACGTCATCGTGCCGTATACCGAGCACGTGCTGCCCATGATTCCCGCCGGCAAGACGGTGAAGGACATGATCCTCAAGTAAGCGCAACAGCCCCGCGCTTCCCTCTCCATCAGCCCGGGCGGCCTTCGCCCGGGCTTTTTTGCGTCCGCGCACCGCGACAAATGAAGCGGGGTCGGACCCACCAAGTTCGCTCACCGAGGAATCGCCACCGAAGAGGAAAATCAGCGGTCAGTGCGACTGCCAGCACCCGTCGCAAGCCGATCGTTGCCGGCTCAATCGAGTGGCCCCGTACGTTCGGCAGCAGCAGCAGGAGCATCGCGGCCTGGCGGTTGGGAACCCCAAACGCGCCGCTCGTTCGTCCCGCAAAATAGATTGTCTGGATTAGGCCGAGCAGCGGCCATCGGCCCGGCTCAGGAGGAGCAGCCACACGACCAAGGCGGTGATGGCCAGCGACGGGACCAACACGCTTTCGGGGCAGTCCCGGCCCAGGCAGAGCATGGTCCACGCCATGCAGCCGCCCAGAACCACGGCCCCACCCCGCCCGGGTCAGGGAGCCAAGGACGGGGACGCGACGGAGTTCATGCGACCGGGACTGGCTTCCCGGCTTTGCCGCCCAATGCCAAGAAGGAACCCGGTTTCATCCCCGCAAAAAAAGCGCCGTCCCACGGGACGGCGCTGGAGGCTGAGAACGACGGCGGACCTCAGGCGGTCGGGACCGACTGGATCGTCTTGAGGATCCGGCCGGCGACCAAGTACGGGTCGGCCGCGGAGTTCGGACGACGGTCCTCGAGGTAACCCTTGTAACCGCTGTTGACGAAACTGTGCGGCACGCGGATCGAGGCGCCACGGTCAGCGACACCATAGCTGAACTTGTCGATCGACTGCGTCTCGTGCAGGCCAGTGAGACGGAGGTGATTCTCCGGTCCGTAAACGGCGATGTGCTCGTCGCGGTACTTGTTGAAGGCCTCCATGAGCTTCTCGAAATAGGCCTTACCACCGATTTCGCGAATGAACTTGGTCGAGAAATTGGCGTGCATGCCGGAGCCGTTCCAGTCGAGGGAGGTGTTGAAGGGCCCGAGGATAGGCTTGCAGCGCCACTCGACATCAATGCCGTACGACTCCGTCAGGCGCGACATGATGTAGCGGGCGACCCACATCTGGTCCGCGGCGCTCTTGGAACCCTTGCCAAAGATCTGGAATTCCCATTGACCCTTCGCGACCTCGGCATTGATGCCCTCGATGTTGATGCCGGCGTCGAGGCAGATATCGATGTGCTTCTCAACGATTTCACGGGCGACCGATCCAACGTTCTTGTAGCCGACCCCCGTATAGTAGGGGCCTTGAGGGGCGGGGAAGCCACCGGGGGGAAAGCCAAGCGGAGCGCCATCCTTGTAGAAAAAGTACTCCTGCTCGAAGCCGAACCAGGTATCCGGATCATCCGGGATCGTGGCCCGAGAGTTGGACGGGCTAGCCACGCCGGTGTGCTGGTAGCACTCGCACATCACAAGGACGCCGTTCTTGCGGGTGGAATCCGGGAACACCGCCACGGGCTGCAACACAATGTCTGAACTCTTGCCCTCAGCCTGCTGCGTCGAGCTGCCGTCAAAACCCCACTTGGGCAGCTCGTCGAGCTTGGGGAAGGACGCAAAGTCCTTGATTTGAGTCTTGCTGCGCAGGCTCGCGAGCGGGGTGTAGCCGTCGAGCCAGATGTATTCCAGTTTGTATTTGGCCATAGGAGGTGGGTGGGAAAAGAGGGATTCGGATCGGGAGGGAACGAAGGGATGCCGCCCGAGGAAACGACAACGCCACCCGTGAGGGAGCACCTTATATGCCAGAATTTAATTGAGTTCTGGAATGGATGAAATTTTTCGATAGCTGATCAATTTTGGCCAGATCGCGTCGTAAACAGGCCTTGCCAGAATGTCCCCCGGTGCGGAGGGTACCGCCCTCGCCACCCGATGCACGAGGTCAAAGACACCCCCCGCGCGCTGGTCCGCATCGGCTATGATGGCCGGGTACATAAAACTTTTAGGGGACATCGGGCCCGGGAACGATTTGAAAATGAGGTGCGAGTGCTCAAGCATCTTTCCGCCCGCGCCTGCACGTTTGTTCCGGAGTTACTGGAGGTCGATCCCGCAGAGGTCCGCATTGTCACGACTAACTGCGGTACCCGGGTCGAGCATCTGAATGAGGAGCGTATGCACGAGCTGTACGCCGAGTTGGAGGCCTACGGGGTGCGCCACGAGGATCGTTTTCTCCGGAACATCACCTATCGGCGCGCGGACGGACGCTTCTGCATCATCGATTTCGAGTTCGCGACCCTCCTTGAATCCGGCGCCGGCCTGAAGCCCGATCCGGCCAAGCCCTGACCCACCCCATGCCTGCCTCCGGTTCTCCGGCCACTCCGCCCACCTCAGGCTCCCCGTCCACGGTACGATGGTCCGGGCTCACCCATGCCGGAAAAATCCGGCCGAACAACGAGGACTCGTTTCTCGCCCTGACATTCGACGGACATGATCTCCGTTACCTTGGAAAGACCGGCCAAGCCTCCCTCGCGGGCTCCGACTACGTGTTTGCGGTGAGCGACGGCATGGGCGGGGCCAAGTCCGGCGAGTTTGCCTCCCGCATCGCCGTTGATCGCATCACCCGCCTACTGCCGCAGGGATTCCGGCTTTCGGCCAACGGGCTCGCCAGCGGGTTCAGCGACATCTTGGAGGAGCTTTTTTCAGCCATCCACCGTGACCTGCTCCGGCTCGACCAATCCTACGAGGAATGTGCGGGTATGGGCGCCACCCTCACTCTGGGGTGGGTCACACCCGAGTGGACCTACTTTGGACACATTGGCGACAGCCGCATGTACTACCTACCCGTCGAGGGCGGGCTGACCCAGCTCACGCATGATCACAGCCATGTCGGCTGGCTGCGGCGCAGCGGCAAGCTGAACGAGCGCGAGGTGCGAACCCACCCCGGCCGCAATGCGCTCCAGCAGGCGCTGGGCGCGGGGCACCAGTTTGTCGAACCGCACATCGGCGCGGTCGGACACCGGCCCGGCGACCGCTTCGTCATCTGCTCGGATGGTTTGGTCGACGGGTTGTGGGACCGCCGGATCGAGGAGATCATCCGCACCCCACCCGCCCAGCGGGCGGGCCAATCTCCGGCGCAGCAGCTTGTCGAGGAAGCCGTCGAAAGCGCGGGTCGCGACAACACGACCGCCATGGTCATCGAAATCACGCCAGGCGGAAGCTAATCAGACCCAGATTTTTAACCACGGATGGACACAGATGAACACGGATTCCAAGCCACAGAAGGAATTCCTGGACGGTCATCCGCGTGAAGGGTCCGTATCCGTGTGTATCCGTGTTCATCCGTGGTTAAAATCCGAGTGATCGCATCATGAAATTCCTGTTCGTCTACGGCACCCTCAAGCGAGGCAGCGCGAATCACGGCCAGATGGCCGGACAGCGCTTTGTCGCCGAGGCACGGACGATTCCCGGGTACCGGCTGTTCGACGTCGGCGGTTATCCGGGCCTAGTCGTGTGGCCGGCAGATCGTGAAGGGGTGACGGGGGAGATTTGGCTCGTCAGCCCCGCCGCTCTCCTCCGGCTCGACCGCTTCGAGGGCGTGTCCGAGGGCCTCTACCGGCGCGAAACCGTGGCCTTGGCGGGGCCGCCTGAAGACAAGCCGATCGAAGGCTACGTCTACGCCCGTTCCGTGGAGGGTCTGCGGCCGGTCGGCGACACTTGGCGCGCCTAGGCTCCCGGTCCACCCGGGGCCACCTTTAGCGCCTCGGTCGGCACTCTTCGCACGCCGGTGAATTTCGCGCGAAAGAGGTCATCCAGCGTCTCCCGCACCGGCGCAGGTATCCGCTTTACCAATTCATCAAGGGAAGGCAGACGCACCGGCGCCTCGTCCCGGGCCGATGCAGCCGCCCGGCGGATGGGCGCTTCGCCCCGCTCGCGCAATTCGGCGAGCATCGCACGCTCAGTCTCCTCGGCGGGCAGAGACGGCTCCTCTCCCCCGGTCGAAACCGGGGTCGAGGAGGCGGCAACGGCTTCTTCCTCGGGCACTTCAGCCGGAGGCGGCGGGGCGGGTTCGAGTTCGGTGACCGGACGCCGGATGCTCGGGGCTGCCGCAGCCAGTCGGGCCGACAGGCGCGACTCCAACCGATCAATCAGGGCTTTTTTTTTGAGCCGTCGTCCCCGCCCGGCGCAGCCACCGGCGCCTCGTCGGCGAGCGCCGTCAATTCGCGGATTAGGCTGTCGATCGAACGGGCGCGGCTGGCCTCCACGGCCTTCAGCAGAGTCACCTCAAAATTGATTTTCTCGGCGAGGCCGAGCTTCACGCTCGACTCGCCCTCGCGAAGGGCGTCGAGCATGCGCGTGATCTGTTCGGTTGTGAGCGAGGAACCCAGACGATCGGTGCTGCCGCCCTTCGCGATGGCATCGAGCAGGCCCTCGCGGACGAAGGCCTGCAGGTCCGTCAGCAAGCGGACCAGATCGCGGCCGGCCTCGTCGCACTGGTCGACGAGCTCGATCATCCGGCGGTGTTCTCCCCCGGCGAGCGCGGCGGCAAGCTCGGCGATGCGTTCGGCCGAGACCAGCCCGTAGACATCGAGGACATCGGGCTCGGTGATGTCGCTGCCGCAGAACGAAATCATCTGATCGAGGATCGACTGGGCGTCGCGCATGCCGCCGTCGGCCATCCGGGCGATGCAGGCGAGCGCCTCATCCGACACCTTGACCTTTTCCTGGTCGGAGATCAGGCGGAGGCGCTGCGCGATCAGGGCGGAGGGGATCGGCTTCAGGTCGAAGCGCTGGCAGCGGGATACGATCGTTGGCAGCACCTTCTGCGGGTCCGTCGTCGCGAAGACAAACTTCACGTGGGCGGGCGGCTCCTCCAGGGTCTTGAGGAGCGCGTTGAAGGCCGCCGTCGAGAGCATGTGCACCTCGTCGATGATGTAGACCTTGAATTTCCCCTGCGCCGGGGCGTACTGGACGGTGTCGCGGAGATCGCGGACCTGCTCGACGCCGTTATTGGAGGCACCGTCGATCTCAATCACGTCGAGGTGGGAACCCTCCGCAATCGACACGCAGGCGGGATCCGCTGGGTCAAAGTCCGCCTTGGGTCCATTCGTGCAGTTCAGGGCCTTGGCAAAGATGCGCGCAGTCGACGTCTTACCCGTGCCCCGGGGCCCGACGAAAAGATAGGCGTGGGCAATGCGCTGGCGCTCGATCGCATTGCGCAGGGTGCGGACCACATGGTCCTGCCCCACCACGTCGGCGAAGGTCTGGGGCCGCCACTTGCGGGCGATGACTTGGTAGGCGGTGGACAAGGCTCCGAAAATCGAAAATCAGGATTCGAAAATCAAAAATAAAAGTGGCCAGGCACTCCACGGCACTGGGAGAACGTCGTTGCCGTTGCTACCTTCCGGTCCTGGCGGAGTTCACGCGTCTGCCCATGCATGGCACCTGGCCACGGGAAAGCGTGGGCCCCGCGCCGGTCAGTTCAACGAGAATCTTCAGCCTGGCCGTTTCAGGCGAGAGCAGCCCGTTCCGCCAGGTAAGCCGCGGGCCGGCGGAGCGAGCGCGCTGCGGCAATGCGCGGCCAAATCAGGAACTCGGTCACGGCGATCGGCGGTGGCCGCCGGAAGATAAAGCATGGCCTCAGTCCCCGGCCCGGGCGGGCTCGCGACGCGCGCCGGGGTGCGCTGGAAACGCCTTTGGGCCACGCCGAAGTGATCATCCAACCAAGGCAGCGCCTCGGCCGGAACCATCCAAAGCACGCCGAAGGCCACCGCACCCTCGGCGGGAGCGAGGGTC
>CAMAXB010000092.1 GCA_945862035.1 Opitutus sp. GAS368 | reverse complement strand
GCTCATCGTTTATTCCGGTTCCAGCCGACGGCTGTGTGGTTTGCGCCGCCAAAGGTGCGACGACCAGCAAACTACTGATACTGATGAGCGAACAATAATAACGGTGTGATGGCATGGCTGCGATTCGGGGTTTAGGGGTTTTACAGTCGAGTTGCCTGAATGGTGCTAGTCGATGGTCGACAATACGGTGAAGGCCTGAAAAGAAGCGAGTGACAAGCAGTGGTCCAAATCGAGAACCAGTAATCGGGTGTTGGGCGATCTTCCGCGTGGGAGGCAACGCGGGTGATTTCAACGAGGAAACGTCGGTGCGCGAAGTGATCCTGAGCTAAGAGCCGCTCGTTCAGACCAGGATGTGTCACGGCTGCCCATTCGTGGCCCGGGCAGTGCGGGGGCAGCATTCGTGCAAAAGGGGCTTGCAGCCGGAGAGTACGCCGCCTCCTTTGATTCGGGAGAAGCTAATGACTTGTGGACGCAAGCGTTCGAAGTGTCGCGAGGGGGTGGTTCCAAGCAAGTACCACTGCATTGGGATTTACCGCGCGACGGGTCTGTTGGATAAAGCACCGACTCGCGTGCATCGGCCGATTCGAGTTGTGGGCTAACGGGAATAGTTTCTCGCTAGCTGCCCCCCCCCAGCCGACTCCACCTCATCCATCGCGTCATGATCCTTCTCCCTTCTTCCGCACGATTGCACTGGTTTTCGTTCCTGTTGGCTCTCGCTAGTGGGCTGGCTGCCCGCGCCGCAGTGGAGGCGCCGAATCTTCCAGTTGTCGACATCTCGACAGACACTGCCCGCCATATCGTCGTCGCGGCGGGGACCGACGAGGTCTACCAAGGTCACCCCACAACCCTGCTCATGCCGGATGGTACTACCATGTTTGCCGTGTGGTCGGTCAACCACGGTGGGCCCTGCGGCCCGATGGCTCGCAGCGACGACGGCGGCCTCACTTGGGAACGCTTGGACGCACAACTACCGCCGGCTTTCTCTTCATATCGGAACTGTCCGAGCATCTATCGCATGGTTGATCCTGCGGGGCAGGAGCGGATTTGGGTCTTCGCTGCTTCCCTACTCCCGCGCGGAAGTGGTGCTGGGATGCCGCGCATCGTGAGCGAGGACGGCGGAAAAACTTGGCGTGAGATGGAGCCGCTTGGCTTCCCCTGCGTAATGACGTTCAGCAGTGTCGTTCGGCTGCGGGACGGACGTTACCTCGGCCTCTTTCACGCGGGCCCCGACGGAGAAGATCGCAGTCCGCTCCAGGTTCTTCAGACGATCACGGCCGACGGCGGTCTTACGTGGTCGCAACCGCAGGTTGTAGCCGCCGTCTCGGGCCGCGATCCCTGTGAGCCCTTTGTTTTTCGCTCACCCGATGGCGGCGAGCTCTGCGTGTTGATGCGCGACAACAAACATCAAGGCCGCAGCCTGGTCATGTTTAGTCGCGACGAAGGCCAGACGTGGAGCGATCCCGTGGACACCCCTTGGGGCTTGACCGGTGATCGTCATATGGGCGTCTATACGGATGACGGAAGACTTGTTGTCGCGTTTCGTGATCAAGCGCTAAACAGTCCGACGCGCGGCCATTTCGTCGCATGGGTAGGCGCCTATGCCGACATTCGCGCCCAGCGCTCCGGACAATATCGCGTCAAACTACTGCACAGTTTCGCGGGCGGAGATTGTGGCTACCCGGGCGTCGAGTTGCTCTCCGATGGCACGATTGTCGCGACGACCTACGTCAAGTACCGGCCCGGCTCCGCAAAACACTCCGTCGTTAGTGTCCGTTTCAAAGTGGCCGAAACCGACGCGTTGGTGCCGACCGCCGCGAGCGCCCGGCGATGACGAAGCAACGGTGGCTGCCCCCGGCGGCTCGAAGCCCGCGATTCGGAGTCCGCTTGATCGGCGGGATCCTCGCCCTTTACGTGTTGTCCGCCGCGAGGACCTTTTTGCACGCCCAGCCCGATATCCGGCCCAACATCGTCTTCATCCTGACCGACGACCTCGGCGCGGCGGATCTCGCGGCCGACGGCGCCCCGTTGGCCGATACGCCGGCGCTGGACCGCTTGCGCGCACAGGGCCTCACGTTCTCCAATGGCTATGCGCCGGCGCCGATTTGCTCCGCCTCCCGGGCCGCGTTTCTCACGGGGCGTTCACCTGCCCGTTTGCATTTTGAATTCGTCTCCAAGCCCGCGGGCTCGAAGCCCCCGCCGGGCACGGCGCTGATCCAGCCAGAGTTTCCGATCAACCTGCCCTTGGATGAAGTGACGGTCGCGGAGGTGCTGGAACCGGCGGGTTATGTCACCGGATTCTTTGGTAAATGGCATCTCACGCAGGCGAACGACGGTTATCTCGGTCACGGTGACACGTTTGGCCCGCGGCAACAGGGCTTCCGCGTTTCCGGCGAAGAGCGAGGCAGTCATCCGTATAGTTATCCGGATCGCCGGCATGCGCCGGCGGGCGACTTTACGCCGGGCGCATACGAGCCGGATACGCTCACGGATCGCGCGATAGATTTCATGCGGGAGCACCGCGATGAGCGGTTCCTGTTGTATCTCTCCCACTACTACGTGCACGATCCGCTGGGCACACGTTGCGAATGGTTGTTGAAGAAATACCGCGAGAAAGCAGCGAAACTTGGCGTGTTGGCGGCCGAGAGTCGCATAGGCTACGCCGCGTTTGTCGAAGTGATGGATCACTTGGTAGGTCGCGTGCTCGACGAACTGGACGAACTGGGCTTGGCTGAGAACACCCTCGTGGTGTTCACTTCGGACAACGGTGGAGCTCCGCAGTATACGAATAACGGCGCATGGCGCGGCAGTAAATGGACGCTCTACGAAGGGGGCATTCGGGTACCGTTCATCGTGCGCTGGCCGGGTGTCACGACCGCCGGTGCCGTCTGCGCCGCACCGGTGATCGGCACCGATTTATTCCCGACGTTTGCGGATATCGCCGGGGCGCCGCTGCCTGCTGATCGGCTGCTGGACGGTAAGAGTCTACGATCCCTGCTTGAGGATCCGAGGGCGAGCCTAGCGCGCGACAGTTTGGTTTGGCACTTCCCGTTTTATCATCTGCCCCACGTGAACCAGACGCCGGTATCAGCCATACGGCGCGGTGACTTGAAGCTTGTGCACCATTACGAAAACAACCGGAGCGAGCTCTTTGACTTGGCCGTAGATCCGGGAGAAACACGTGATTTGAGCAGAGTGCGGCCGGCCGATGCGCAGCGGCTCGAAGTCGAGCTTTTGGCCCAACTGCGAACAATGGATGCGCGCCTCCCCCGCCCGGCGCCGGGGCATTGACGGGGCTAAGGTTCACATTTTCTACCGTAGCCAGTTTCTTATGGCGCGGCGCCGTTGCCCTCTGTCTCGGGCTCACATCCCTGTGAAAATCACCTCTGTCCGATGTCTTTTGCTCAGCTGCCCCTACGCCGTGCCCGGCGATCTGGAACGCGAATTATGTTTCGCGGACGGGCATCGAACGATTTCCGTGATCAAGGTCGAGACCGACGCCGGAACTTACGGTCTCGGCGAAACCTACACGGGAGTGTTTGCGCCGGAGGCGGTGCGCGAATTGGTCGCTCAGTTTGAGATTGAGCTGTTGGGCCGGGACCCGGCGGAGGTTGCGGATTTGCACGAGCTGCTGAGGGTGGCCTGCTACTATTGGGGGCGCTTCGGGATGTCGGCCAGTGTGGTCGGCGGCATTGAAATGGCGTTGTGGGATTTGCGGGGTAAAACGCTTGGCGTGCCGGTGCACGAGCTTATCGGTGGTCGGGTGCATGACCGCATCCCGGTGTATGCGAGCGGCGGCAACAACAAGCCGTTTCCGGAACTGCGCGAGGAGTTGGAGACTTTCGTGCGCGCTGGTTATCGAGCCGTCAAGATCCGCATCAACTTCCTGACTCCGGAGGAGATTGTGGAAAAAGTCGCGTTCTGCCGCGAAGTGCTGGGCCGATCCGTTGGGCTGGCGGTTGATGCGGTGCAGGGCGTCGCCCGGCGACCTTGGTCGACGGTGGAGGCACTGGATGTTATCCGGAGTATCGAGCCCTTCCACCCGCTCTGGATCGAGGAGCCGTGTGAGGTGACCGATTACGCCTCGTTTGCCGAAGTGCGTTCCAAGACAAAGGTGACGGTCGCGGGCGGCGAGACTGTCACGAATTGGGTCGAGGCACGCGCCTACGTGGAAGCAGGAGCTGTGGATCTCTTCCAACCTGATGCCGCCATCATCGGCGGGCTCACGGCCTTCCGTCGCGTGGCGGATTATTGCGCGGCACATGGCGTCGATGTGGCGGTGCACACCTGGGCCGGCGGGGTGGGTATCATGGGCAATTACCATGCTGCTTTTGCCTCGCAGAACTGCCTTTTTCTCGAACTGCCCAACAACCCCTATCCGCTGCGAGAAGAGTTCCAGGTAGAACCGCTACGTATCGTGGACGGCGCGATCGTGGCTCCGACTGCGCCGGGACTTGGCGTTGTTTTGCCCGACGATGTCGAGGTGCGTTATCCTTACCGGCCAGGTTCGTTTTATCGGGTGCTGGGACATCCAAAAGGAGAAGCGCGATGACCGCGGTATCTGCCGTGATCGTTCTTCGAAGCGTAATTTGTTGCGACGGGTGGGTGAACCTTGGCCGAAGCGCGATTGCTTTGGTGCGAAGATCTACTTTTACCATCGTTATCGCGGCGAAGCGCCGCACCATCGAGTGATAAATAATCGAGACATATGAGACCGCTTTCCGCCCATGAAATCCGTGGCAACTGGGCAACCGTGCTACTACCGCTACGAGATGACGATACCATCGATTTTTGTCTGCTTGAGGCCGAGCTCGACTACTTCATCTCCGCCCGCGTGAATGGGGTCTATTCCAACGGGAGCGCCGGCGAATTCCATGCGCAAAGCGAGGACGAATTCGACCGCATCTGCGTCACGCTGGCGGCAAAATGCGGCGCGGCGGTTTTGCCGTTTCAAATCGGAGTTAGCCACAGCCACGCGACGGCGGCGCTTGCACGATTGGTACGGGCGAAGCCGCTAGCGCCGTCTGCGTTTCAGGTCACGCTGCCGGACTGGTTCCCGCCGAGCATGCCGGAGGCACTCGACTTTCTGCGGCGTATGGCTGCCGAAGCCGCGCCCATCCCGCTCGTAATCTACAATCCGCCGCACGCAAAACGGCGTCTGGCGCCCGAGGAGTTAGGCGTGATTGCCCGCGAGGTACCGGGCGTCGTCGGCATGAAGGTTTCCGGCGGCGACGATGCCTGGTATCAGGCGATGAAGCCGGTGCTGGGCCAATGGTCGGTCTTTATCCCCGGCCATCTGCTCGCCGATGGTCTGCGGCGCGGCGCCCATGGCGCCTATTCTAATGTCGCCTGCCTAAGCCCGACTGGTGCCCAACGTTGGTACGAGCTGTGCGTGAACGATCCTGAAGCCGGCGCGGCGCTCGGCCTTCGCATCGGCGCTTTCTGGGCGGAACATATTGCGCCGATCATCACCCGGCATGGTCTCTCCAACATGGCCGCCGACAAGGCCGCGGTCGTCGCGGGCGGCTGGCTGCCGGGCTTTTCCGCGCGCCTCCGCTGGCCCTACCGGAGCGCCACGTCGGCAATCATCCGCCCCATCGCCGTCGCAGCGCGAGCCTTGGTGCCGGAACTCTTTCCCTGACTCCATCGCACCCGGGGATTTTGGGCAGGATGAGTACGGAATTCGGTGGATCCGGCCGACGGTTGGGCAAAGGTTAGCTCTGCGCAGGCTGCCAAGACGCACGACGCGGACAGCCGGAGAGTTTTGTCGCTGGCGATAGAGTTTATCCGCTCTGTCGATGCTCGGATTGCGAGTCGGCCTGACACTGGTGTAAATTTTGGACCAGACGGTGGAGCTTGTTAAGAACACGGTCCATCGACGAGAGTGCAGTTCTCCAGTATGGCCAGCGCACAACTCCACGTTTGAATATGAAACGCTTTTTAATCGTTCCTCTTCTCGGAGCGGTGTTATCCGCGGCAGAGTTCCGCATCGAGAACAGCACCGTGCTCACGAGCGCCGGCGAGTATCATTGGTCGCAATCGCGTCCGGCGTTGATTCCGGGAAATCCGAATCGGGTGATGGTCATGACCCAGGAAATCGAGAGGCGCGGCTCGCACGGGTTTCGTGATCTCTATTTCACTGAGACGACCGATGGAGCGATGACGTGGAGCGCGCCGCAGAAGATCGAGGCGCTGCAGCGCAGGACCTACGCCGACGGCCTCGAGCGCGTGTTCGGCGATGTCTGCCCGCAATGGCATGCGAGGACCGGGAAACTACTGGTGACCGGCAAATGCTTTGGCTTCCTGTCGAACCCCGACGACGACAAAGCCAAGGACGATCGTTCACTCGAGCGCGTCGCCTATGCGGTGTATTCACCGGAAACCCACGAGTGGACCGGTATGAAGATCATGGACCTGCCGGCCACTGACCACGGGGGTCGTCCCATCCTCGAGGCCAACGCTGGCTGCCACCAGCGTGTCGACTTGCCGAATGGCGATGTGCTGTTGCCCGTGCGTTATCGGGCCGATCCCGCGAAGCACATCTACACCTCCATCGTCGCCCGCTGCTCTTTCGATGGCGAGACCCTTACTTATCTCGAACACGGCAGTGAGCACAGCATCATGCCGCCGCGGGGCTTATATGAACCGTCGCTTTGCGCTTTCGAAGACGAGTTTTTCCTTACGATGCGGGCCGAGGATAATGGCTACGTGGCCCGGGGCACGGACGGCATTCGTTTCGGCGCGGCCCGGGAATGGCGGTTTGATGACGGGCTGCCGCTCGGCAGCGCGAACACCCAGCAGCATTGGATCACCCACGGCGATGGCCTTTACCTGATCTACACACGGCGCGGGGCGGATAATGACCACGTCTTCCGGAACCGCGCTCCAGTTTTTATTGCGCGGGTGGATCCGGATAAGTTGCATGTTATCCGCGACACGGAGCGGGTGCTGATGCCCGAGACGGGCCTAGACTTGGGCGCAGGTTTCGCGCCGGTTGATTTCAGCCCCTTTGAAACCTGGGTCGTCAGCACGGAAATGCACTTTCCTGCCAATCGCCGCGATGAGCCCAACCGGATTCGGCTGGCGAAAATCTTCTGGTCGCAACCAGCCACGCCGTAGCGGTTCAGCGAAGGGAAGGGAAGCACTGGTCCAGTGACAAGACCAGTATGCAGGCGTTGATGGTAAAAGTCCCGTTGTCAGGGTGGTCAGCAGTCCCATTCCCCGGCGCGTCGCGCCCGGGGGCTAAACCTCGGCCGGCCCGCGAGGCCATCTCTCCATGATTCCTGCCCTGAACATCCCGACCTTCTCTGCCGCCCTTCTTGCGCTGGTGTGCGCGCCATTGGTGATCGCCGCTCCGTCGAGTCACCGGGCGGCCGCGCCGCACGCGTATCAGATGATCAATGATACAGTGGGGTTGAAGTTTGCCACGGTTCCGATCGGCGAACTGCCGTCGCAACTGGTGCTTCGCCCGCAACTGGGGCTCGTGACCGCCGATTCCGTAAATGGAACGATCGTGCACAGCTCGATTTCCAGTCTCTATGAAACCCGCGCCGAGAAGATGCCCAACGGCGACTATCTGCTCATGTTTCCGGACGGAGGTCACTATAATGGAAAGACCACCAAGGTGAACGACCTGGTGGCGTACCGATCGAAGAACCAAGGCCGGACGTGGGAGGGGCCGACGGTCCCAATCGCGATCGACTACAACCTGCATGGCTTCATCCCGTTGCGGCCGAAAGGCACGGATCGCGTCTACTGTTTCGGTACGCAACCAATCTGGGAAACGTATCTGCCGACCAGCCACACAGAATCAGAGAACGCGCCCATCGGCTTCCGCTCGTCGGACGATAACGGCTACACTTGGTCCGATGTCTCTTTGATCCGACCGGAAAACGATCCGGAGTTCCGGGGCATGTCTGTGGTGCGCATGTGTGAAACCGAGTCGGGCGTGTGGTTGATCGGCGCCCATGCCGCCGACTGGAGCGAGCGTCCTTTGCGCACCCGGCAGTACATTCTGCGCAGCGCCGACCAAGGTAAGACGTGGCGGGTTTATCCGGATGCCCGGCCGGGTGGCTGGCAGGCGCCGGGGTTCGCGCGGATGGACGAGACCAGCCTGGTCAGTCTGGGTGGTGAGGAGGTTTTGGGATTTTCCCGCACGCCGGAGGGGCATCTTTGGACGATTCGATCGCTGGATGGCGGCCTGACATGGGAGGCCCCGAAACCCACGCCGCTGGAGCACCCGGATGCGCCCGCGATGGTATTTCTGCTCTCCGACCGGAAGACCGTGATGGTGCTGCATCACAATCGCAGTTCGACCAAGCATCTTCCGATGAAGGAACGTCAGGATTTGAGCAAACAACACCCGGGGATGAAGGATCGAGCGCAGGTGTGGATCTCGCTTTCGCATGATGGCGGCCGGACTTGGGACGAACCGCGCTTTTTACTTAGCAACGCGCTGAGGTCGTTCGAGTCGAACTTGTTCATCGACTCCCAATGCTCCTACCTCGATGTCCTCATCGACGAAGGTGTCGTGCATTTTTTCCTGCCACATCGGTGGCGCCGGGTTGTGCACCTGACAATGGCGGAATCGGAGTTGCGTAATCTTCCCCGCGAAGCGGACCTCGGTCTTCGCTAACTCCCGTGAACGGAGAAGGCCCTAGACTCGTTTTCATTGCCGCCGGCACAATCCTCGGCGGAGCTCCGGGGAAGCGTTACAACTGATCACCGATCGGCTGGCGTCATTTTAGTCGCACTGCGAAAGAACCAGCAATCAATCCTTTTCTCAGGCCTCTCCTGTGGTGGCCTCAAAATACTATGTTCACGCGAATTCTACCCCTCTTGGCCTGCCTCGGCGGCAGCCTCCTCGCCGCAGCCACTGGCCCCGTTCTTGAGAAACAGAATCTCTTCGTCGTTGGCGACAATCCCGACTACACTCGTTATCACATCCCCGGTTTGGCCGTATCGGCCCGTGGCACGGTGCTCGCTTGGTGCGAAGCGCGGAAGACCGCCGGGGACTGGGCAGACATCCGCGTTCTGCTGCGCCGTTCGACCGATGACGGCCGCACGTGGAGTGCTCCTGTCAGCATCGTCGACGTCGCCGGTCCGCACGTGAAGAATTCTGCGTCGCTACGGCTTAGTGACGTGAACGCGACGGATCGCACCTATAACAATCCGGTCCTCATCGCTGACCGTGATGGCACTGTACACATGGTATTCTGCCTCGAATACATGCGCTCGTTTTACCAGCGGAGTGAGGACGACGGCGTGTCGTGGAGTGAGCCGGTCGAGATTACCGATGTGTTCAACGGCTTCCGGCCGGAGTACGATTGGAAGGTTCTCGCGACTGGCCCGAACCACGGTATCCAACTGCGCACCGGTCGTCTCATCGTGCCGGTCTGGCTCTCCACCGGCACCGGCGGCAACGCTCACCGGCCCAGCGTCACATCTACGATTTACAGTGATGACGGTGGCAAGACTTGGCAACGCGGGGAGATCGCCGTTCCCTGTACCGACGAATTCGTCAACCCCAACGAGACCGTCGCCATCGAGCTTTCCGACGGCCGGGTGATGCTCAATGTCCGCAACGAATCCCCGAACCACCGCCGCCTCGTCACTATCAGCCCCGACGGTGCCACTGGGTGGTCCGAGCCCTATTTCGACGACGCGCTGATTGAGCCCATCTGCATGGCCGGACTGGTGCGCTACCGTCACGCTGGCCGCAGTCTGCTGCTGTTCTCCAATCCCGATAACCTCACTCGCGCCGACGGCGAAGCGGCGCCGGGCCGCTCCCGCGACCGCCGCAACCTTTCCATCCGTAGCAGTGACGACGAGGGCAGAACGTGGTCGGCCGCCAAGACGTTAGAGCCGGGTTGGAGTATGTATAGCGATAGCGCCGTAACCCCGGCCGGTACCATCCTGTGCTTCTACGGCAGCGGTCCCGAACGGCACTTCGCTGGCGAACAGCTGACGCTTGCGCGTTTCAACCTGGCCTGGTTGCTGGATGATTCTGCGCAAGCGACCTCGTCTCGCCCAGACGTTAACGGTCCGGCGACCGTTGCGCGATGAACCTCCGTCTCGCTCTATCCGCCATCCTGGTCGCGTTAGGTGGTGCGTCCGTCGCCCGCTCCGATGTGAAGGCCGATCGTCCCGACATCCTGTTCATTGCCGTCGACGACATGAACGACTGGATATCTCTGCTGGACCCTAGTTCTCCGATCCGCACGCCCAATCTCGAGCGGCTCGCCAGCCGCGGAACGTTGTTCACCCGAGCCTACAGTGCTTCGCCGGCCTGCAATCCCTCG
>CAMAXB010000091.1 GCA_945862035.1 Opitutus sp. GAS368 | reverse complement strand
AGCAGATTCATCGCCTCGCTTGAGCTGAGCAGATGACTGTTTTGCAGGATCCCGTAGGCCCGACCGATCTTGTCGTGCAGCTTGCTGCCGTCGCTTTCGAGCAATTTGGCGCGGGCGTTCAGTTCGTGCTCAACGATCGACTGAAGCACGCTCTGCAGGCGCTTGATGATGTCCTCTTCCGATTCGCCCAGCGTGGTCTGGTTGGAGATCTGGAAAATGCTGCCGCTCGCATCGGACCCCTCGCCGAAGAGCCCACGCACCACCATGCCGAGCTGGTTCACGGCGCGAACCACCTTTTCCATCTGGCCGGCGATGACCAGCGCGGGCAGATGCATCATGGCGGAGGCCCGCATGCCCGTACCAAGATTGGTGGGACAGGCCGTGAGGTAGCCGAGCGTCGGGGAGTAGGCGTAGTCGAGCGTCGCCTCGAGTTTCGAGTCGAGTTCGGTGATCGCGGCCCACGCCTTCTTCAGCTGGAAGCCGGCGCGGAGAACCTGGATGCGCAGGTGGTCCTCCTCGTTGATCATCACGGAGAACGTCTGCTCCTTGTTGATCACCACGCCCGCTCCTCCCTTCGAGCCTGAGAGTTCGCGGCTGATCAGGTGGCGCTCCACCAGGATCTGGCGTTCGAGCGGGCCGACTTCATCCAGCGGGACGTTGAGCGCCCGCTTCAGCGGGCCCGCCCCCGCCAGAGCGGTGCGGCAGGCGGCGAGGACATCGGCGCGGCCGTCGCGGCCGGCCCAGCCGGGAAAGGAACGGCCCGTGAGATTGCGCGCGAGCCGGATGCGGGTCATCAGCACGACCGCGCACTTTCCGCTGGCCGAATCGGTCAGTTCGGAGCGGGTGGCGATGAGCGACTCGACGGTCATGGCCTCAGCGCGTGGGCTTTTGCTCGAAGGCTTGTTTGACTTGGTGGATTTCATCGCGATAGCGCGCCGCTTCCTCATAGCGTTCGGACTTGATGGCGTCGTTGAGATCGGTTTCCAGGCGGTTCAGGCGCTCGTGCAGCGACTGCCGGTCGAGGGCACGCTGCGGAACCTTGCCGACATGGCGGGTGCCCTTGTGCATGCCGTCGAGCATCGGCTCAACCATGCCCTTGAAGGTGTCGTAGCACTGCGCACAGCCGAACCGGCCATGCTTTTTGAAGTCGTTCTGGGTGAATCCGCACTGCTCGCAACGAACTCCCGCAGGGAGTGTCGCCTCCGGAGCGAGCGAGGCCTTGAGCAGCAGGTCCGCGAGGGAGAATCCGCTGGGATCCGTCACCCCCTTGGCCTGCGCACACTCCTCGCACAGGTCCACCTTGTGCACCTTGTTGTTCACGATTTGCGTGAGGTGCACCGTGGCTGGCTTGGAGCAAAGGTCACACTTAAGTGGGCTGGCCATGAATAGATTGGAGCACGTTCAGTTCAATTATCGATCGAGTGGGCCGGGTATGAGACGAGACGGCGAAATGGCCGTCCCTGCACCCACCATGCCAACGTCGCCCGTGGTCGCAAGCCCGGGCGGCGGAGATTTGACCGCAAGTGAACGCGCCGCAACGGCTCGGTCGCGCTGCAAGGATGCGCGATTTGTCTCACCTGCGGACTGCAGGCCGAGACTCAAATCCGGGTACCTTCGACCAGGACCCGGCGGCGGAAGGCCGCGAGAACTTTGGCAAACACGGGGCCGGGCTTGGCGTCGCCGATCTCGCGGCCATCCAGCTTGACCACCGGGATCACCTCGGCGCCCGTCCCGGTGAGGAAAACCTCGTCGGCATTCCACACATCGTAGCGGGTCATGTCGTGTTCCTCGATCGCGACCCCAATCTCCTTGGCGATGGCGAAAATCGTATCCCGCGTGATGCCCTGCAGGGCTCCTTGCTGGGCCGAGGGCGTCAGGATCCTACCCTTGTGCACGATGAAGATATTGTCGCCGGTGCACTCCGCTACGAGACCCTGATCGTTCAGCATAATGGCCTCAAGCGCGCCCGCTTGGCGCGCCTCGATCTTGGCCATGATGTTATTGAGATAGTTCAGGGACTTAATGGCCGGACTCAGCGCGGCCGGATTCATCCGCCGCGTGGCCACGGTCACGATCTCAAGACCCTTCTCGTAATGCTCCTTCGGGTAGAGCGCAATCTTGTCCGCGATGATGAAGATCGAGGGCTTCGGACAGAGCCAAGGGGACAGCCCGAGGTCACCCACGCCCCGCGTAACCACAAGGCGGATGTAGCCGTCCGTCAATCCATTCGCCCGGCACGTTGCGCAGATCGCATCGCTGATCTCCTTCCGGCTCCACGGCAATTTGAGCAGGATCGCCTTCGCGGAGTATTCGAGCCGCTCGAGGTGCTCATCCAAGCGAAAGACATTGCCTCCGTAGAGGCGGATCCCCTCAAAAATCCCGTCTCCATAGAGCAGGCCGTGATCAAACACGGAGATCTTGGCCTCAGCCGAGTCCACCAAGTTGCCATCGAGGTAAATCTTCATCGAAGGTCAAAGTAGGGCCGCCTTCCCACCATTGTCCAGCACGGCGCGGCAACTTCGGACTTGACGCATTTTATTTGCTTTATGACCCTAGTGCCGTCTCCCATGTACTTTACAACGCCTCCGGCCATGCGTGCATTCACCCTCATCGAACTGCTCACGGTCATTGCGATCATTGCTGTTCTCGCCGCCATCGTCATCCCTTCGGTGGGCAAGGTCCGCGAGACCGCCCAAAGGACGGTCGACGCAAACCATCTCCGCGAGATCGTAAAGGCAGCCACCCTTTACGCCACCGATAACGACGACCGTTTGCCGGGAATCAACCTTGCGCCAGCGTCGTTCCGTCCGACCGGAGTAACCGCCACCACCACCCCCCAGCTATGGGCGGCCGCGCTCGCACGAGCAGGATTTCTCACGGATCCCGAATTCTATGTATCGCGGCTCGATCCACACCGGCCTCTCCAGGTTCCCGCCACCATCCTGACGCGAACCGGGGACGGCGTCGCGCTGGATCCTGGCTTTGCCGAATTGACCCTCAGTGTCGAACTCGTGGCCGGCCTCCGGCTGAGCCACCCGGGCACCACACCGGTCGCCTTCACCCGCGGGTTACAGACTGACGGGACCTGGAGCGCGACCAAAGGAGTGTACGGAGACGCGGGCGGGTTCGTGGCCTTCCTCGATGGCAGCGTGGTGTGGTACCGGTCGCTTCAGGCGCCCGACAGCCTGATCGCGCCAAACGGCCGCACCACCAGTAACCTCCTCCAGTCCCTGCCTTTTTTGGCCTCCGCCCCGGCGCAGGCGCCGAATCCGCGCGTCTATGCCCACGACACCCTCGGTGGCATCGGCCGGGAAACGGGCGTTTCCTCCCTCGCTCCACCGTGATTCCCCCCGCCGTCTGCCGGATCCCTCAACGCGGGGCTTCCCTCTGGTCGAAGACCTGCTTTACCCTGTTGGCGACATGGCCGCTTCGATCCCTTCGAATCCCACTTACATCATCGGGCACCGCAATCCTGACGCCGACTCCATCTGCTCGGCGATCGCCTACGCCTCCCTGAAGGAGGCGCGCGGCCTCCCGGGATACATCGCCGCCCGATGCGGCAATTCCAACGCACGGATCGACACGATCCTCAGCCGCTTTCGCCAGCCTCTGCCATTTTACGTCAGCGACGTCACCCCACGGGTACGCGACGTTATGACCCGGGAAGTCGTGTCCATTGCGATGGGCGCAACCTGCGCCGAGGCCCTTGAGTTGATGGACGGCCACGACATCCGTATCCTTCCGGTGCTGGCCGCCGACGGTCGCCTGGTCGGCTGCACCTCCATCTTTCAGCTTGGTGGCTTTTTCATTCCCCGGCTGCGCGAGCCCCTCGAGATGCGACGGGTCTTTTCAAGCCTGACCCATATCGCCCGGGCCCTGAGGGCCCGCATCGTGCATCTGGATCGGGCTGACCAAGGGGAGGAGTTTTTCGTCCGCATCGGCGCGATGGATATTCGCTCCTTCGGACGCTTTTCCCAGCAGGACGGTGCACCCGCCAGCCAGTCGATCATTATCGTCGGCGACCGCTGGGACATCCAGCAGAAGTCGATCCAGATGGGCGTTCGGGCCCTGGTCGTGACCGGCAACCTGCCCGTCGATGAAGAGGTCATCCGCTCGGCCCGCGAGCGATCGGTTTCACTGATTGTGAGCCCCTACGACTCGGCCACCTCGGCATGGATCATTCGGACCGCAACCACCATCGACCGGCTCGTCGATCGGAAATACGTCTCGATCAACGCCGAACTCCGCCTTTCCGACCTCCGCAAGAAAATCGCCTCCTCGACCGCACCCGCCTACGTGGTGTTGAACGACGAGGGTCGGCTCGAGGGCATCCTTTCAAAAACGGATGTCCTCAAGCCGGTGAAGACACGCCTTGTCCTCGTCGATCACAATGAGATGACCCAAGCCGTGGCCGGTGCCGATCAGGTCACCGTCACAGAGATTATTGACCACCACCGGCTCGGATCGCTCAACACCCAGCAGCCGATCCTCTTCATCAACGAGCCCGTCGGCTCGACCTGCACCATCATCGCTGACCTGTTCCGCCGGGAAAGGCTGACCCCCACGCCGGATATCGCGGGTATCATGATGAGTGGCATCATCTCCGATACGCTTCATTTAAACAGCCCCACCTCGACCGAAAAGGATGCGGAGATTCTGACCTGGCTGGCCGGTGTCGCCGGGGTGAATTCCCGCAGCCTCGCCGATGCCATCTTCAGCTCCGGCTCGGTCATCCTTGCCAACCCTCCGGAAAAGGTCATCCGCTCCGACTTCAAAATCTATGATGAGGATTCGGTGCGCTTTGCCGTGTCCCAAGTCGAGGAACTGGGGTTCGGCAATTTCTGGCAACATTCCAAGGTGATCGCCGCCGCCCTGGACCAACTCTGCCGTGATGAGACGCTCGCGTTCGCCTGCTTGCTCGTCACCGACATCAACACGCAGAATTCACTCCTGCTGGTGAAGGGTGATCCCGTCTTCATCGCCCGGATCAACTACCCCCATGTCGAAAAGGACGAGATCTTTGACATGCCCGGGGTAGTCAGCCGCAAAAAGCAGCTGATCCCCTACATCGGCAGTGTCCTGAAGGAACTTCAAGCAGAGGGCATGCTCCCCGCGCCGGCCACCCGGTCGCGTCCGCCCTTTCCTGCCCGCGCTGGCGTCTGAAGTAGCGGAATCCCGTGCCGGTTCAACGCACGGAGTGGAAGGCGGCGGCCCACCTGCCCTCGCACGAAACCAGCAAAACGCTGTAACCTCACGGAGATAGCTGCGTCACTTGCTCAGCGGCGCAGTCCCTCCTCGCCACCCTCTTTTTCAATCCCCCCATTCTCACCCTCCGCTGTCATGGCCAAATCTGGAAGCTTCAGCAAAGTTGTCACTTATATCGTCATCCTCGCCGCGGTCGGTGGCGGTGCTTGGTATTACTTCAAGAAGAAGGCCGACGTCCCCCCCCAGGTGACGTCCATTACCGTCACACGCGGTGAAGTGATCCAAGCGGTAACCGCCACCGGTGCCCTCGAGGCCGTCGTCGAGGTGGATGTCAGTTCCCAGGTGTCCGGTCTCGTGGTGGATGTCCTGGTCGACTACAACGACCAGGTGAAGGCGGGTGATGTACTCGCTCGGCTCGATCCTTCCACGTACGAACAGCGGCTCAAGCAGGCCGAGGCCGACCTCGCCTCGACGGAGGCGAGCAACACGCTGATCAAGCTCAACACCGAACGGACCCGTGAGCTTCGGACCAAG
Organism: Opitutus sp. GAS368; assembly: GCA_945862035.1. GTDB lineage: Bacteria > Verrucomicrobiota > Verrucomicrobiia > Opitutales > Opitutaceae > CAMAXB01. Next base: position 4,572 of record CAMAXB010000091.1, on the reverse strand, counting down.
AATCTCGTTTCCCAACAGGAACTGGACCAGGCCGAAGCGACCCTCGCCCAGTCCAACGCGACCCTCCAGACCCGCCGCGCCGCGCTTGAGGACGCCAAGGTCAACCTCGCCCGCTCCACTATTTATGCGCCGATCGACGGGATCGTGCTCAATCGCCAGACCGAAAAGGGCAAGACGGTCTCTGCCAGCACCTCCGCCCCCACCCTCTTTGTCATCGTCAATAATCTCGCCGACATGCAGATCAACGCCTCGGTCGCCGAGGCCGATATCGGCACGGTGCGCGAGGGGCAGGATGTCAACTTCACCGTCGACGCCTTCCCCAACCGCCAGTTCCGCGGCAAGATTGCCCAGATCCGCAACAACCCGACCACCCAGTCGAGCGTCGTCGTGTACTCGACCATCATCACCGTCGACAACCGCGATCTCGCCCTCAAGCCGGGCATGACCGCCAACGTTTCCATCATCGTCGCCCAGCGCACCGGCACCCTCACGATCGCCAATTCCGCCCTCCGAGCGCGCATTCCCGCTGACTACATGCCTGCCGCCCCCGCCCCCGCCGCCGGAGCCGCCCCGGCCACGGCGGCCAGCGGTGACCCTCGTGAACAACTCCAGCAACTCATGAAGGATGCAGGCTTCACCCCGGGCAGCGGCCCGCCGTCGGCCGAGGTTCAGGAAAAAATGCGCAAGCTCGCCCAAGAGCGCGGCATCCAGATGCCGACCATGGGCGGCGGCGGTCGCGGCGGTCGTGGCGGGGCCGCCGGTGCGACCCCCGCCGTCACCAATCGGACCGTTTACCGGCTCGTTTCCCCGCTGCCAAATCTCAAGGTCGAGGCCGTAAACGCCCGCCTTGGCATCACCAACGGAATTGTCACCGAGGTCATCGCCGGTCTCGCCGAGGGCGATGTGATCGTCACCAACATCTTCGTCGCAGGCGCAGCGACCACTACGGCGGCTCCGATGACCAATCCCTTCACCGGCGGACGTCCGATGGGTCGCTGATTCGCCCGGAGCCGTCATGCATCCCGTCGTCCAGCTCAAGGATATCCACAAGGTCTACGACTCCGGTGAGGTCAAGGTGCACGCCAATCGCGGTGTGAGCCTTGAGATTCAGCGGGGCGAGATGGTCGCCGTGATGGGCGCCAGCGGTTCGGGCAAGTCGACCGTCATGAACCTGCTCGGCTGTCTCGACCGGCCGACCAGCGGCACCTACCTGCTCGACGGCATCGATGTCTCGAAGCTGGACCGCAACGAACTCGCCGACATCCGCAACCAGAAGATCGGTTTCGTCTTCCAGGGCTTCAATCTTCTCGCCCGCACCACGGCACTGGAGAACGTCGAGCTGCCCATGTTTTACGCGCCCAAGAAACCCTCGGTCAAGGAAATGCGCGAGCGGGCGATGCATGCCTTGGAGATTGTCGGGCTGGCCCAGCGCCACGACCACACCCCGAGCCAGCTGTCGGGTGGCCAGCAGCAGCGGGTCGCCATCGCCCGCGCCTTGGTCAACCGGCCCCAGGTCATCCTCGCCGACGAGCCCACCGGGAATCTCGACAGCAAAACCTCCGTGGAGGTCATGGGTGTATTCCAGCGGCTCAACGATCAGGGCATCACCATCCTGATGGTCACCCACGAACTCGACATCGCCAGCTTCTGCAAGCGCAACATTGTTTTCCGCGACGGCCGCCTCGTCAGTGACACCGCCGTCAATCCCCGCCATTGGGCGGAAGAAGAGCTCAAGAGAATCAACGCGGCCGAAGCCGAGGCCAAGCTGACCGGCACCCTGTAATCCCCGTACCTGCCCGCCATGCGCTTCTTCAACACCATCATCATCGCCATCCGCGCCCTTCGCCGCAACAAGCTGCGGTCGATGCTGACGGCCCTCGGCATCATCATCGGCGTCGGCGCAGTCATCGCAACGGTCAGTATCGGCAACGGCGCCAAGTCTCAGGTCGAGGCCCAGGTCGCGAGCCTCGGCCAAAACATCATCACGGTCTTCCCCGGCAGCATGAACACCGGCGGCATGCGCGGCGGCTTCGGCTCCGCCAGTTCCCTCACGGTTGAGGACGCCGAGGCCATCCAGCGCGAAGTCGGCGGCATCGTCGCCGTCGGCCCCCAGATCAGCGACCGTCAGCAGGTGCTGGCCAACGGCCTTAATTGGAACACCTCCATCACCGGGCAGTCTCCCGACTTTCTTTCCATTCGCAATTGGACACTTGCGGAGGGCTCGATGTTCACCGAGCAAGACATCCGCAGTGCGGGTAAGGTTGCGGTCATCGGACAGACGATCGCCGAGCAACTTTTTCCCGGCTCGGATCCCATCGGCCAAAGCGTGCGCATCCGCAACATTCCCTTCACCATCCTAGGCGTCCTCAACAAGAAAGGGTTCAATACCTTTGGTCAGGATCAGGACGACGTCATTCTAATCCCCTACACCACGGCCATGCGTCGGGTCACGCGCCGCGACCGTCTGCAACAAATCATCATTCAGGCCGCCAGCGCCAACCAAATGGCGCTCATTCAGGAGGACATCACCTCCCTGCTCATGCAGCGCCGGGCCGGACGGGACCAGGACTTCACCGTTCGTAATCAGCTGGAGATCGCGCAGGCCGCCACCGCGACATCCCGGACCATGACCCTGCTGCTGAGCGCCATCGCCGGAGTATCCCTCGTCGTCGGCGGGATCGGCATCATGAACATCATGCTGGTTTCGGTCACCGAGCGAACGCGCGAGATTGGTATCCGACTCGCGATCGGTGCACACGGCAAGGACATCCTCATGCAGTTCCTGATCGAATCGATCATCCTTAGCTTCATGGGAGGAATCCTCGGCATCCTCGCCGGCTGGGGCGTCTCCGAAATCCTTTCGAAGTACAACGGCTGGCCGATCCTCGTTTCCAGCACCGCCGTGACCATCGCCTTCTTCTTCAGCGGTGCGGTCGGCGTGTTCTTCGGATTCTATCCCGCCCGCAAGGCCGCCCAGCTCGATCCGATCGAGGCCCTCCGCTACGAGTAGGCGTCCCTTCCGTTTGGAGCTAAGCCCTAGGCGGGTTCGTCCCACCCGCGTGCCCGCACCAGTGCCCGCTCCCAACCTCGGCGCAGCGCGGCCATTTCTGCGGGCGCACGCAGGGGAGCATAAATCGTGTCGGGTTCCCGGTCCTTAATGAGGTCATCCCGGCTGCTCCAGAAACCCACTCCGAGTCCCGCGAGATAGGCCGCGCCCAGCGCCGTCGTTTCCACATTGGACGGGCGCACCACTTTGGCGCCCAGCAGATCGGCCTGAAACTGCAGTAGCGGCGCACTCCGTGCAGCCCCACCGTCGACTCGCAATTCCTGCAGCCGCAGTCCGCTGTCCCGCTCCATGCAGCTGATCAGATCCGCGCTTTGAAAAGCGATCGATTCAACCGCTGCCCGGCAGAAATGCGCCCGGTTCGTTCCCCGCGTCATACCCACCGCCACTCCACGCGCATACGGGTCCCAATGCGGTGCCCCGAGCCCGGCAAAGGCCGGAACCATGAACATACCGGCCGAGTCCGGAACCGAGGCCACAAGCGCGTCAAGCTCCTGCACGCTGCGCACCAGCTGCATTTCGTCCCGCAACCACTGGATCACCGCACCGCCAACGAACACGGAGCCCTCCAACGCATAGTCGACCTTGCCACCCACCTGCCAGGCCAGCGTGGTCAGCAGATTGTTCTGCGAGCGCACCATCTCCGCTCCCGTGTTCATCAGGAGGAAACACCCCGTGCCGTAGGTATTCTTGGCCATGCCGGGCCGAAAGCAGGCCTGCCCGAAGAGCGCCGCATGCTGGTCGCCCGCCACGCCCGCGATCGGCACCCCCCGCGGTTGCACGTCGCCTTGAATCCACCCGTAAACTTCGGAGGAGCTGCGCACCTCGGGCAGCATCGCCAGAGGAATTCCAAACCGCTTCGCCATGTCGGGACTCCACCTAAGCCGCTGCAGATCGAAGAGCAGCGTGCGTGCGGCATTAGTCACGTCCGTGGCATGAACGGTCCTTCCCGTGAGCTGCCAGAGCAGCCAGCTATCGACGGTGCCAAAGCATAGCCGGCCGGCCTCCGCCCTCGCCCGCGCTCCGGCAACATGATCAAGGATCCAGCCGATCTTGGTCGCGGAGAAATAGGGATCGATCCGCAGGCCCGTGATCGCCGTGACCTCCGCCTCAGCCCCGGTCTCCCGCAGACGGCGACAGTGGTCCGCCGTACGGCGATCCTGCCACACGATCGCCGGATAAATCGGTTGCCCCGTCTCCCGATCCCAAACCAGCGTTGTCTCCCGCTGGTTGGTGATTCCCACCGCGGCAATATCGTCCGAACGCAGACCCGCCCGGGTCAGGGCTTCAGCCGCCGTGCCGACTTGGGTCGACCAGATCTCCTGTGGATCATGCTCCACCCATCCGGGTTGCGGATAATGCTGCGTGATCTCGCGCTGTGCCGATGAAGCCACCCGTCCGCGGCGATCGATAACCAGCGCACGCGAGCTGGTGGTGCCCTGATCGAGGGCCAGAATGAAGCGGGCTTCACGCATGATGGGGTAACCAGAGGCTGCCTGAGCAACCGA
>CAMAXB010000090.1 GCA_945862035.1 Opitutus sp. GAS368 | reverse complement strand
GAGCCGCGCCCGCAAGCACATGCTCGAGGTCCACGAACAGGGGCGGTCGGTGGTGTGGTCGGGCCTGCGCGAGCAGGCCGAGCTCTACGTCTTCACGCTCCAGCAGTGGCACCTGAGCGCCGTGCTGGAGACCGACAAGACGAAGGAGTGACGGTTGAGGGCGCCGTGGCCCGCGAAACACGCGGAAACGATCGCGCTCCGATGTAGCTGGCCTCGATGAGGCCGGTTCCGTGATTGAGGGAGAGCGCGTTGCCCCAACGCGCTGGATTGAATTCCGTGCGAATCGACGCATCGAGCACAACGGGCTCCACTTCCCGACCGGCCTCAACGAGGCCAGCCACATAAGACCCTCAGAACCCTCGGGCTTGCCCGATGAGTGGAGTAACGGCAGAAACAGGGATGCGCTTCTCTCTTCGGTTGGCGGCAGCTGCACTCTTGGTGGTTTCATCCGTTTTTGCGGTGGGCGATCCTGCGTTGCTCATCAATGATCCCACCGTGAAGGCCGCCCTGGCGGCGGCGCAGCGCAATGAGCCCTGGACGCTCGACGAGCAGGTGCGCATCACGGAGATCCCGGCGCCTCCGTTCAACGAGGGCGCCCGGGCGAGGGAATTTGAACGTCTCTTCAGGGAACTGGGGCTGAAGGACGTTCGCATTGACGCGGAGGGAAATGTGATCGGCGTCCGCCCCGGGGAAAGGCCCGCGCCAAATATCGTGATCTCCGCCCATCTCGACACCGTGTTTGCGCCAGAGGTCAATGTGAAGGTCCGCCGCGAAGGCACCCGGCTGACCGGCCCCGGGATCACGGACAATGGCCGCGGCCTCGCTGCCATGCTGAGTGTCATCCGGGCCCTGGACGAGGGCGGGGTCCGCACGCCGGGCACGCTGACCTTTGTCGCGACTGTCGGCGAAGAGGGCCTCGGCGACCTGCGCGGGGTGAAGGCGATCTTCGCGTCCACCCTCAAGGACCAGGTCGACGCCTTCATCGCGATCGATGTGCCGTCGGGTGACGGCGCAGGCCCGAACCGCTTCACCGTTACCGGCGTCGGCAGCTACCGGTACAAGGTCACGTTCAAGGGCACGGGCGGCCATAGCTACGGAGCCTTTGGTTTGGCCAATCCGATTCACGCGCTGGGCCGCGCCGTTGCCAAGATCGGCGAGATCCGGGTGCCGGCACAGCCCCGCACGACCTTCAATGTCGGCCGTATCGGGGGCGGCACGTCCGTCAACTCCATCGCGTTCGAAGCCTGGATGGAGGTCGACATGCGCTCGGAGTCGATGCCGGCCCTGGACGCGGTGAAGACGCAGGTGCTCGCCGCGGTCGACGCGGCGGTGACGGAGGAAAGCGCGCGCTGGAATGGCCGCGGCAACCTCAGCGTCGACGTCCAGTCGATCGGCGTGCGGCCGGCGGGCTCGACGGCGATGGATTCGCCCCTCGTGCGTTCGGCGATGGGCACCATCACCGCCTTGGGATTGCAGCCGATCACGAATGCAAGCTCCACCGATTCCAATGTGCCGATGGCCCTGGGCATCCCGGCGATCACGATCGGTGGCGGCGGAGTGGGGACCGGCGCGCACACGCTCGAGGAGACATCCGATTCGACCGATTCCCACCTTGGTCCCCAGGTTGCGATCCTCTTGGCGGTCGCGCTGGCACGGTAAAGCAGAGGCCAGAGGTAAGAGGTGAAAGAGTAGAGGCCAGAAAAAGGTGTTCGAATCGGGAAACTCAAGTCGGGAGGGAGAGATCCAGATGCCGGCGCATTTTTAGCCTCTGACCTCTGGTCTCCGCCTCTGCCCTGATTTGCCTTCCGGCTGGACCTGCGCTCGTTCCGGGGTGAACGTGAAGAATTCATGAAGCGAATTGAAGTGAAGCTCAGCCTGACCGTGGTGGCGCCGCTCCTTGACGTGATCAAGGCAGCTTCGGACACATTGGGCACTGAGCTCGCCTCGGCGCCGAGGCTGGCGGACATCGACCCGGATGTGCGTGAGCCGTGGGCCGCGGAGTTGGTGGAGGGCCAGAACGAGGACCTGCGCGTGCTGCTGGCCTTGTTCGATGCGGAGTTCTTCAGCAGCGGGGTGATCGCCATCGACGAGGACAATGCGGATGGTCTGGTCCGCGCGTGTTCGGCCATCCGTCTGCGATTGCGTCAGCGTTTCATGACGGGTATCCCCGATGACCAACTGGAGAGCGGTGAAGTCGACCTCGACGCCCTGGCTGAGCCGGTCCGGAAGGCATTCATGGGCTATCTCTTTCTCGCCACGGTCCAGGAGCTGATCATCCAGCACCTGGATTCCTCGATTCTCGATCGCTGATCATGGCTGCGCGCACCTGTCATCGATGCGGAGCCCCCGCGGGCGTGGCCTCAGCACCGGCGAACAGACCGGTATTTTGCTGCGCCGGATGTCTGGTGGCATCGCAGATTCCGGTCGATGCGAAGGGCAACTATCCGGTGAATGCGGCGCTCGTGACCGTGCTGGCGGTTGGCTTTGTCGTTTTTAATCAGCTCCTGGGCTGGGGGTTAGTGGACTTCATGGCCGATCAGGGCCGGGCGCGCGCGGCCGCGCTCTGCGCGTTCGCCTCGTTGGGTGCGGGCGCCTTTGCCGGGATGATTGCGGTGCGTGAACAGGTTCGAGGCGCCGGTGGCGTTCGGGTGTTGGATAGTGCCGTCGTGGCGGTGGCGATTCTGCTGGTCGCCATCGGCGTGGCTCTGGGAGCCCCGGGTTTTGGCGTGACCGCCAACGCGTTGCTGTTGGGCTGGTGTTGCCGGGGCTTGCTCCGGAAAAAAAGGGTGAGGAATCCGGACGATCCCGTTTGACGGGGGCGGGGCCGGATCTACCCTCGGGAGCGACACCCTGCAGTGTTCGAGGTGCTCTCACCACGCTCTTTGCCTTTGAATTATTCCGGGAGCCACAAAGCGGTGGCCGCTGCTAGGCCGTAAATCGGAAAGCAATAAATCACCGCGAGGCGCCCACCTTAACTTGAAAAGGTCCTGAGCCTTTGGGCATACGGCACAGGTGGGGTTGTCACTCTTTTCTCCAGCACCATGACCATCGTCTACCAGATCACCCACATCGCTTCCCTGATCGCTCTGACCGGAGGCGCGTTCTACGCGTTCGCGGGTTCTCCGGAATCCCGCAAGAAGGTCATGATCATCACCGGCATCGCCAGCCTCGTGATGCTCGTCAGCGGTTTCGGCATGCTGGCCCGGCTGCACGCCAACCAGTTCCAGCCTTGGGCGATCGTGAAGCTGGTCTGCTGGCTCGCCCTGAGCGGCCTCGCCGGCATCGGTTACCGCAAGCGCGCCCAGGCGCCGCTGCTCATCAGCATCATCGCGCTGCTCGTGTTGACGGCGCTGTACATGGTCTACGCCTACCGCTTCCAGGCCTGATCGGGCCGGCGGGAGCACACGCGCCATGGATCCGATCTGTGGCCTCTGGGTGGATGAGGACGGCGCGGTTCACTGCGCCGTGGCGCGGCCCGATGGCTCGCGCCAGACGGTCGTCGAGTCCTTTGAGCCCTTCGCCTGGCTGACTCGTGCGCCCGCGGCGGCATTCGCCGGGGTGCAGGTTGAGGCCCTGCGCGGGGCCGGGGCGTTTCCCTTTCTCGCCCGCGCGGAGAGCCTCGGGCAGTACGAGGCCTTCCTCGACGAGGCCAAGGCGGCGGGCGGGGTTGATGCGATCCGCCCGCTCGAGAGCCAGTTTCTACTCCAGCGACGGGTGAGAATGTTTGGCGATCTACTTTTCTCGCAGGTTCGCCGCTGTCAGCTCGATATCGAAACGGGATCCGAGGACGGTTCGTTCAGCGACGCGGCCAAACCAGGAGATCGGGTGCTGGCGATTGGCCTGCAGTTCGGCTCCCGGCAACGCCTGCTTGTGCTGACGGATTCGACCGACGCCGCCGAGAAGGCGCTGCTCGAGGAATTCAACGCCGTCCTCGCCGCGGAGGATCCGGATGTCATCGAGGGACACAATCTCTTCAAGTTCGACCTCGATTACCTGCGTCAGCGTAGCAAGCGCCTCAAGGTGCCCTGCGCTTGGGGCCGTTTCGGTCGGAAGGCGACCTTCCGCAACAGCCGGCTCAAGGTCGCCGAGCGCTGGATCGACTTCCCGCGCTGCGATCTGCCGGGGCGCACGGTGGTGGATACTTATTTACTCGTGCAGCAGTACGATGTTTCGGCCCGCGAGCTGGTGTCCTACGGGCTGAAGGATGTCGCGGTCTACTTCGGCATCACCGACGAGGAGGGCGCGGAGCGAACCTACATCGAGGGATCCGAGATCGCCCGGGTGTTCGCAACTGATCGGCCGCGCTTCCTGGCCTACCTCGGAGATGATCTACGCGAGACCAAGGGCGTCGCGGACCGCCTGCTGCCGACGTACTTCGAGCAGGCCAAGTCCTTTCCTGTCCTCCTGCAAGAGGCCACGCTGCGGGGCAACACCGGCAAGATCGACCTGCTCTTTCTCGAGGAGTACTACCATGCGCGGCAGGCCTGCCCGGTTCCGCCCGAGGTCGCTCCGTTTGAAGGGGGGTACACCCGCTCGTTTCAGGAGGGCGTCTTTACCCGGGTGCTGCACTTCGACGTCGCTTCGCTCTACCCGAGTCTCCTGCTGCTGATTGGACGGAATCCGGCAAATGATACGCTGGGCGTGTTCATCCCGCTGCTGGCTTCGCTGCGAACCTACCGGCTCAAGTACAAACAGCTCGCCCGCACGGCCGAGACCGCGGAGCTCCGCGCCGAGTACGCGGCGCGCCAGGCCAGCTTCAAAATCCTGATTAACTCCTTCTACGGTTACCTTGGATTCGCCGGCGCGCGCTTTGGCGATGGCGTGCTGGCGGCAGAGGTCACGCGCCGCGGACGCGAGCTGCTGCAGGCGCTGATCGATGAGTTTGCGCGGCACGATTGCACCCTGCTCGAGGCGGACACGGATGGCATCTACCTTTCCTCGGAGCGTTACTACCATGAGCCCGACACCTTGCTGCGTCAGGTTGCGCCCATCCTGCCCGAGGGCATCGAGCTCGAACACGATGGGCAGTACCCGGCCATGTTCTGCTACAAGGCCAAGAATTACGCGCTGACCGACGGCAGGAAGGTCATCCTGAAGGGCAGCGCCCTGCGCTCCCGGGGCATCGAGCCCTACCTCAAGCGCCTGAGCGACCAGCTGATCAAGCACCTGCTCGGCCTGTCGCCGGAGTCGCCGCTCGTCCTCGTTGAGCGGTACCGCGCCCAGATCAGCGCGCGCGCGCTTCCGGTCGCGGAGCTCGCGAAGAGCGAGACCCTCAGCCAGAATCCGGACGCGTACGAACGGCTGATAGCCGATGGCGGCAAGCCGCGCCGCGCGTCCGCGGAGGTGGCTCTTCTCCTCGTGCCCCGGCCGCGGATGGGTGAGCGGGTCTCTTACTACATCACGGCCAAGGCCAAGGGGCGGACCAGTGACTGGCAGCGGGCCCAGCCGGTCGAGCGGTACGATGCCGTGCAGGCGCCCTACGATCCGGCCTATTACCTCGGAAAGATCGACGACTGGCTGGAGCGCTACGGCGCTTTTCTGGGGGTAAAGCCCCTGGACTCCGACCAGTCCGAACTGAGTCTCGGGTAGCCCGGTGCCTCCGCGCGCCGTTCAGCGCGGCGCGAGCGTGATGGGTCCGGGGATAGTCCACGACCTAGCGATGTGGTCGCCGCGGACTTCGTAGATCATGATCACGTCGATCGTCCCTAGACCTTCCGGGAAGGTCCGGGTCACACGCTCGTGGTCGACGACCATCGCTCCGCAGACCGCGCGGTGGAGGAGGGCGGCGTGCAGATTGGGCTCCAGGAACCGCAGACGAAAGCGCTCGCGCAGCGCCGACTGCCCTCGGGCCAGCAAGGAACCTGATTGCTCTAGTTACTCGGCGTTGGGCGCATACGTCGCCAGCAGGGTATCGAGGTCCTTTCGATTATAGGCGTCGAACTGGCGTTGCACCACGGCGGCGGGATCGGAAGGGGCGGGCGTCATGGGCGATGGTCGGGTCCGTCCAGCAAAATGCCGGACGCTGGCCAATCAAGCCCGGGTCCGTCGTGGAAGAGCGGACGGGGTTCAACCCCTCCGTTCGCGAAAGACCGAGATCAGTAAGTTCATAACAGGGACGAAAAAGAGACCCTTGCGAGGGAGGCCGCGATTCCGGCAATGACGCTGAGCCCGCGGACGCCGGAGATGAGGCCAACGTCGAGTAAGGCAACCGTGCAGTAAAGCATGGGAGCAGGGGAGTGACTGGTTTGGGCGCCGCAGGAGCCCGCCGAGGCCAGCGGCGGTAGGATGAGGGAGGCGAGTTTCGGGTTTTCCATCGGCGGGATCAGAAGGCTCAGGCTTTCTCCGTCTCAAGCTGCGCGCGGAGAACCCACCCAACTTCCCCATGCTGGGCCCTCGAGAGCGATGGAGTATGATTCGTACTTGCCGGAGTCGGAGACGCTTCGGCCTATAATCTGCGGAATGCTCTGGCCCCGGGGGGGTTAGCGTCGTGGGAGGGGTGTCCGCCGGTAATCCGTCGCTATTGCGACCGAGCGTGAATAATCTTCAGCGGCGTCGGGAGCCTGAGGCCCATCACCCTCTGCCAAGACGCCCCATCCATTTATGCAAAAGACCAAGAAATCCGTCGCCAAGCGTTTCAAACTTACGGGTACGGGCATCCTCATGCGGCGCACGCCGGGCTTCCGTCATCTCCTCTCGGCGAAGAGCACCAAGGCCAAGCGGCGTGCCACCAAAGACAAGAAGGTCGCGCCCGGCCACGCCAAGCCGTTGCTGCGCTGCCTCCCCTTCGGGCTGTAGTCTCGCCGGGGATCGCATGGCCAGCACCTCCGATCCGAGCCTGCCCTTCGACATCACGCTCCGCGTGGGCTGCAGCCTCGCCTATGAGGTCACGGGGACCGCTGTCGTCTTGCTCAACCTCAAGCCGCGCCCGAGCCGGGATCATGCGGTGCGGTTCGAGGCGCTTTCCCTCGGTGACGGACTGCCGTCGCGGCCCTTCGTCGACAGCCATGGCAACACCGTGCTCTGCGTGACTCTGGCGCCGGGGACAAACTACGTCCGGCACGATGTCATCATCGCCGTCTCGTCGCAGCCGGACAATCATGACCATGTCGGCAAGGAGCCGCCGGCGCCGGGCGATCTGCCGCCGGAGATCCTCCGCTATACCCTGCCGAGCCGCTACTGTGATTCGGACAAGCTGGTGGACTTCGCGTGGCAGAAATTCGGCGCGATCGAACACGGGCTCCCGCGGGTGACCGCGATCAGCCGGTGGCTGCACGACAATATCGAGTACCGGTACCTGTCCGGGCGCTCTGACCTTTCCGCGTGGGACGTGCTCCAGCGTGGCTACGGCGTCTGCCGCGACTTCGCCCACCTCGCGATCGCGCTGAACCGCACGTTCAATCTGCCGGCTCGCTACGTCACCGGGCATATGCCCGACATTGGGTTCCCGGACCCCGACGCCCACATGGATTTCCATGCCTATGCCGAGGTGTACCTTGGCGGGCAATGGTACACAACCGACGCACGCTTCCACGTTCCGCGCATCGGACGGATCAAGGTGTCCTGCGGCCAGGATGCGGTCGATGGCGCCTTTTCCACAATCTACGGCGGCGCGACTCTGAGCTACTTTCAGGTCTGGTCCTACCAAGTTGCCCGCGATGCGGTTGGGGTTGGCGACCCGCTCGATTTCTCCCTGCGCCTCGACAATCGAAGCGAGGTGAGAACCGAGCGCCCCTTCGGCCTGGGCGAATTGTGAGCCTGCGGAAGCGAATCCAGTTGCGACTGCTCAGAGCTCAACCTGCCCATTTATGAAAACTGCTCTGCTTGTGGTCTCTGTCGGCGCGGCGGTCGCGACCGGTCTGCGCTTCCTCGGTGTCTTGCCGGCCACCACCTTGATTCCGGCCACGCTGCTCGGTGTGGCCATGATCCTGATGATGCTGTACGTCGTTGCGGAGAGCGACCGGAAGTACTGACACGTGGCTCGGCGGGGCGGCGCGATTACGGGATCTGCCCGGTCACACGGGCGTACGCAGCAGCTCCTGCAGATCCGGGTCGAGCGCCTCTCCCTTGAGGCTTTCCTGGAGATCGGCGACGGAGGGGGCGAAGGCCGGCGCGTCCTCCTCCCCGTAGGCGATGCGGGCGAGCAGGGTGAAGCGTAGGGCGTTGGCGAAGGACGCTCGCGCCATGGCGGAGCTGTTCAGCGCGGCATAGGCCAGGCCGGCCTCCTTATTCAGGGCCGCGTAAAGCAGCACCCGCTCCCGGGCGAGCTCGGAGGGCTCGTTCTCGGTCAACATCCCGAAGTGCTGCGACGGCGTGAGCTGGAAGAGCTTGTCCGCCTCAAGGCCGAATAGCCGCTCACAGGCGCCGACCACCGATTGGAGGGCGTCGAGTTCCCGGCGGGATGCGCGGAGCGTGGTGACCCGGGCGAGCGCGAGACTGACCTCTTCGATGATGCGGAGCAGATAGTCGCGGCGCGAGGTGATCATGATTCAGCGGTTAACCACGACTGGACACGAACTCACACTCATGGATTCAATCCGTCGAACCATCGATCCTGTAACCACAGATGAACACAGATGTGCACAGATTCGACCGCATCCGAGCGGGCCTTATCTGTGTAAATCCGTGTTTATCTGTGGTGAAAATTCAGTTGTCTTCACTGAATCCAGATTCGTGAGAATTCGTGGCCATTCGTGGTTATTGTATCTCAGGTCCAGCGCAGGTCGCTGCGGCTGAACGGCAGGGAGCGGATCCGCTTGCCCGTGGCGGCAAAGATCGCATTGCACACGGCCGGGGCGACGGGCGGCAAGACGGGCTCGCCGAGCCCGGTGGGGGGATTGTCCGAGAGCAGGAAATGGCTTTCGATCGCGAGCGGAGCCTCGGTGATACGCAGGAGCGGGTAGGTGTCGAAGTTGCCCTGCACGACGCGACCGCCGTCGATTTCGCTCTCCTGCAGCCAGGCGGCGCTGAGTCCGTCGACCACGGAACCCTCGATCTGATTCTCGGCCCCGCTGGGGTTGATGATTTGGGAACCCACATCGCAGGCCGCGACCACGCGGTCGACCTTGAGGGCGCCGTCCTGAGCCACACTGACCTCCGCCGCAATGGCGACGTAGCCGCGGTGGCTGAAGTGGAACGCAATACCCTGGCCCTGTCCCTTGGGCAGCCTCTTGCCCCAGCCAATCTTCTCGCCGGCCAGCTTCACCACGCCGCGCATGCGGGCCGCATTGTAGGGGGCGGGCGGAGGGGGCGATCCGGCGGCGGGAGGAGTGGAGGGGGCGGAGTCGCTGACGAGGTCCTTGTCGCCGAGGAGTTCGAGGCGGAACTGGAGGGGATCCTTGCCGGCGGCGAGGGCGAGTTCGTCGATGAAGCTATGGAACACCCAGGAAAACACGCAGCTGCCCGGCGCACGCCAAGGGCCCATCGGGATGTTGCAATCAATCGGAGTCTGCTCGGCCTGGTAGTTGGCCAAGAAGCGGGCCGGGAACTCGGCCGCACCCAGGCTGCCCCCGCTGCCATTGCGCCCACCAACCGCGAAGGTGATGAAGTGGTTATGCCAGGCGGCGATCTTGCCGTCGGCCGTCACGCCGCCCTTGAGGAAGTGGAAACCGCCCGGACGGAAATGATCGTGGAGCAGGTCGTCCTCGCGGGTCCAGGTGAGCTTGATCGGGACGCCGGCGCGCTTGGCGATGGCGGCCGCGTCGGCCATGAAGTCCGCGCTGAGGCGACGGCCGAAGCCGCCGCCTGCCCGGATGATGTGGACCTTCACATTCTCGCGGGGAATGCCGAGAACCTGAGCGACCAGATTCTGACCGCTGGCCGGATTCTGGCTCGGCGCCCACAATTCGACCTGGTCGCCCTCGACCTTGGCTGTGCAGTTCTGCGGCTCGAGATTGGCGTGGGAGATGAAGGGGTAGGAATATTCCGCCGTGACCACCTTGGCGGCACCGGCGAGCGCCGCGGCCACGTCGCCATCCTTGCGCAGCACCGTGGCGCCGGGCTTGGTCGCGAGTTCCTTGGCCTGCGTCGTGAACCCGGCCCAGCTTTGGTTGGCATACTTGCCCTCATCCCACGTCACGCGGAGCTGACGCCGGGCGCTGATGGCCGCCCACGTGGAGTCGGCGATGATGGCCACGCCGGGAACGAGACCGGTGACATTGTCCGTTCCTTCGATGATGAAGGCGTCGCGCACGCCGGGCAGCGCCTTGATCTGTTCGAGATTGGCGCTGACGACCTTGCCGCCGAAGACGGGGCATTTTTCGTACACCGCGTGTTTCATGCCGGGCACCACGACATCGATGCCGTACAGCGGCTGACCGGTGACGATCTTCTGATTGTCGACGCCGGTGATGCGCT
>CAMAXB010000089.1 GCA_945862035.1 Opitutus sp. GAS368 | reverse complement strand
GTGGGGCGAGGCCCGCACGGCCGACGGCACCGTGGTGCCAGTCCAGCCGATGATCCTGCCGCTTTTCAACGGCCTGACCGAGATCGAACTGCTCGCCCGCATCGCGGGCGAGACGGAGAACGATCCCTACACGCTGGTCTACAACACCGTCACGGGCCTCGCCCGCGGCGATGCCGCCACGACGTTCCGCCAGTTCCTCCACGACGGCGTGCTCGAGGGCAGCGCCTACCGCAAGACGACCGCCGCGTTCAGCGCGAGCGGCCTCGCCCCGCTCTTCGCGCTGGCTCCTTCCTACCAGGCGCTCTCGAAGGATAATCTCGAGGTTCGCTTCTCGATCGACGCCAAGGTCGACGGCGGCCGCTACGCCAACAATGGCTGGCTGCAGGAATGCCCGGATCCGATCACCAAGATCTCGTGGGACAATGCCATCCTCGTCAGCCCGCGGCTCGGCAAGGAACTCGGCATCGATCCCGCCGGTTCGGCCATCCAGGTCGCCCGCAAGGAAGTCGCGAACTTCTCCCAGGGCCGGGAAATGGCCCCGATGGCGGAGGTGACCCTCAACGGTCGCACCGTCCGCGGTCCGCTCCACATCCAGCCCGGTCTTGCCAACTACACCCTCGTCCTCCCGCTCGGCTACGGCCGCACGGTTTCGGGCCGGGTGGGCAAGGGCGTCGGCCATGATTTCTATCCGCTCCGCACAACGGGCGGCCTGCATGCTGCGACGGGCGCGAAGATCACCCTCACGGGGGAGACCTTCGCCCTCGCCAACACGCAGGAGCACTGGTCGATGGAAGGCCGCGACCTCGTGCGCGAAGCCAATCTCGACGAGGTCGCCAAGGCCGAGGGCTACGGCCTCGCCTACGTGAACCACATGGGCATCGAGTCGCACTCCCCGCCGATTCTCGGCGAGGCGAACTCGCTTGAGGCCCTGACCGCCCTCTCCCCCGAGGAGCGCGCCCGGCGCAAGGCCGAGATCGCGGTCACCACGCCTCGCGGCACCGGCCTCTACGAGACCCCGAATCTGACCGGCGTGCACCAGTGGGGCATGTCGATCGATCTGAACACCTGCATCGGCTGCAACGCCTGCATCATCGCGTGCCAGGCCGAGAACAACATCCCGATCGTCGGCAAGGACCAGGTCATGCGCGGCCGTGAGATGCACTGGATCCGCCTCGATCGCTACTACTCCGACGGCAAGATCGAGGCCGGCGCCTTCGGCGGCCCCGGCAACAAGGAGATCCCCGAGGATCCCCAGGTCTCGATCCAGCCCATCGCCTGCGCCCAGTGCGAGCTGGCACCCTGCGAAATCGTGTGCCCGGTCAATGCGACCGTCCACGACGAAGAGGGTCTCAATACGATGGCCTATAACCGGTGCATCGGCACGCGCTACTGCGCGAACAACTGCCCCTACAAGGTGCGCCGTTTCAATTTCTTCGACTGGAACAAGCGCTCCCTCGACGAGCTCTACCTCGGGCCGCTGGGCAAGGCCGGCATGCCCGAACTCGTCAAGATGGTGAAGAATCCCGACGTGAGCGTCCGCATGCGCGGCGTGATGGAGAAGTGCACCTACTGCGTGCAGCGCATCCAGCAGGCCAAGATCAAGCAGAAGTCGGCCGCCCGCGATTCCAACCACGTCGAAATCCCCGACGGCACGATCAAGGTCGCCTGCCAGCAGGTCTGCCCGGTGGATGCGATCGTGTTCGGCAACGTGAAGGACCCGCTCAGCGCCGTCTCCAAGATCAAGGCCCAGGACCAGGACTACGCGCTGCTCGGCTACCTCAACATCCGCCCGCGCACGACCTACCTCGGCAAGCTCCGGAACCCGAACCCGGCCATGCCGGACTACGCAAACCTGCCGCTCAGCCGCCAGGAGTACAATTCCAAGAACTATCCCGCCCATGGCGAGGGCCATGACGGCCACGCCAAGACCGCGGTCTCGTCCCTGAACGTCGGAGGACTCAGCTAATGTCCCACGCATCTGAACACGTCGCCGCACCGGCGATTCTCAAGGAGGTCAACCCGGCCCACTTTCCGCGGGCGACGCTCGTTGAGAACAACCGGAGCTTCGGCTGGATCACCGACAAGATCTGCGGGATCATCGAGGGCAAGACCCCCACCTGGTGGTGGGTCTGCTTCATCCTCGCCTGCTTCGTCGCGTCCTTCACGGTCATCGGTATCACCTACCTCGTCGCCACCGGCGTCGGCGTGTGGGGCCATGCCAACCCGGTCAACTGGGCGTGGGACATCGTCAACTTCGTCTTTTGGATCGGTATCGGCCACGCCGGTACCCTCATCTCGGCGATCCTCTGCCTGCTGCGCCAGAAGTGGCGCACCTCAATCAATCGCGCGGCCGAGGCCATGACGATCTTCGCCGTGGTGTGCGCCGGTATCTTCCCGGTGTTCCACGTCGGTCGCGTCTGGTTCGCCTGGTACCTCTTCCCGATCCCGAACTCGAACGTCATCTGGCAGAACTTCCGTTCGCCCCTCGAGTGGGACGTGTTCGCGGTCTCGACCTACGGCACGGTCTCGGTCCTCTTCTGGTACGTCGGCCTGCTGCCCGATCTGGCGATCCTGCGCGACCGCTTCCTCGCCGCGGGCAACAAGGTCCGCTCTGCGCTCTACGGCTTCTTCGCCCTCGGCTGGCGCGGCTCGAACCGCCACTGGAGCAATTACGAAATGGCCTACCTGATCCTGGCCGGCGTCTCGACGCCCCTCGTCTTGTCGGTGCACACCATCGTTTCGTTCGACTTCGCCGTGTCCCTCCTCCCGGGCTGGCACACCACCATCTTCCCGCCGTACTTCGTGGCGGGCGCCATCTTCTCGGGCTTCGGCATGGTGCTGACCCTGATGCTGCCGCTGCGGGCGATCTACCGTCTCGAGGATCTGATCACGCAGTACCACATCGACTGCATGTGTAAGATCGTTTTGGCGACCGGCACGATCGTCGGGTACGCCTACGGCGTGGAGTTCTTCATCGCCTGGTACGGATCCAATCCGTACGAGGGCTTTGCCTTCATCAACCGTGCGTTCGGCCACTACGCCTGGGCGTACTGGATCATGATCTCCTGCAACGTCATCACGCCGCAGTTCTTCTGGTTCAAGAAGGTCCGCGAGAACATCTGGTTCGTCTGGGTCCTTTCGATCTTCGTCAACGTCGGCATGTGGTTCGAGCGCTTCGTGATCATCGTCACCTCGCTCGCCCGCGACTTCCTGCCGTCGAGCTGGGGCTACTACAGCCCCTCGATCGTCGAGATCTTCACCTTCTTCGGCACCTTTGGCGTCTTCAGCGTGCTCTTCCTCCTCTTCATCCGCTTCCTCCCGGTCATGCCCATGGCCGAGCTCAAGGCGGTCACCCCGCAGGCAGATCCGCACGCGGGCCACGATCACCCCTAAGCCCACGACCTTCCGACCATGCCCGCCCAACCACACGGCCTGATCGCCACCTTTGACACCGTTCCGGACGTTTACCACGCCGCGGAACAGGTTCGCGACGCCGGCTACAAGTCCTGGGACTGCATCACGCCCTTCCCGATCCACGGCCTCGACAAGGCCATGGGCCTCGGCCGCTCCAAGGTGCCGCGCTTCTCCTTCGTGGGCGGCGTGATCGGCTTCACCACCGGCATGTCGTTGATCTGGTGGACCGGCGCGGTCGACTACCCCCTGGTGGTCGGCGGCAAACCCTACTTCAGCCCGATGTTCGCCTTCCCGGTGGCCTACGAGCTGACGATTCTCTTCACCGCCTTTGCCACCATCGGCGGCATGCTGTTCCTGAATGGCCTCCCGATGCACTACCACCCGGTGCTGAAGAGTGACCAGATCATGCGCGGCCTCGACGACAAGTTCCTGATCGTGATCGATGCCCGCGACCCTAAATTCAACCTGACCGCCACCAAGGCCCTGCTCGAGAAGGCCGGCGGCAAGGATGTCTCCGAACTCGAGGCCTGAGCCATGCGCTACGTCTATCTCATCACTTTCTTCGTCGTGGTGCTCACCGCGGGCGTCCTCGGCTACCGTGGCTCCATCGCCACCAAGCCGCCGCTGGAGGTCTTCCCGGACATGGACCGCATGCCGAAGTACAAGCCGCAGGCCGAGTCCGCGTTCTTCGCCGACGGTCGGTCCGACCGGCCGATCCCGACCGGCACCGTCGCCCGCGGCCAGGCCAACCTCGATTCCCATCTCTCCGCCGGCCGCGCGGCCAGCGGTGAATTCGTCCGGGGCTTCCCCGTTTCGATTCCCGTGGACAATGTCCTCATGGCCCGGGGCAAGGAACGCTTCGACATCTACTGCGCCGTGTGCCACGGGCAGAATGGCGACGGCAAGGGCATCGTGGCCGCCTATGGCTGGGGCGGAGCGGTCAGCTTCCACAATGATCTCTACCGCGCGATGCCCGAGGGCGAGCTCTACAACACCGTGACCAATGGCAAGAATACCATGATGGGCTACGGCGACAAACTTGACACGCGCGACCGCTGGGCGGTTGTCGCGTACCTGCGCGCTCTCCAGCGTGCCCACAACGGCAAAGCCTCGGACGTCCCGCAGGCCAACAAAGCGGAGCTTGGCATCCAATGAGCAGCACTCACGCAGCAACCGTCACCGGTTCCCTCCCCGCCACGGCTCCCGCCGGCATCGCCGCCCTGGCGACCAAGGCCCTGACCATCGGTGCGATCGGTATCGGCCTGACCATCGCCGGCCTCTTCGTCTCGGGCGGAGCCAAGGTTGCCTATTCCTGGCTGGTGGGCCTCACCTTCTGGACCGGCATCGCCATCGGCATGCTCTTCCTCGTGATGATCCACCACATCGTGGACGCCTCCTGGTCCACCGTCATCCGCCGCCAGTTTGAGCACGGCCTCGCGGCCTTCAAGTGGCTCGGCCTCCTGTTCATCCCGCTGGTGGCGGCCGCCCTCTACGACAAACAGCTCGTCTGGAAGTGGTTTGATCCCGCCTTTGACCTCGCGAAAGTCGGCGGCACCGGCACGGTCGGCGAAGACATCCTGTGGGTGAAAAAGGCCGGCCTGCTCAACCCGACCTTCTTTGTTGGGGCCACCGTGGTCTCGTTCCTCATCTGGATCTGGCTCTCGGCCCGCCTGCGCAAGGCCTCCTTCACCCAAGACTTCGATGGCGATCTCAAGTGGACGTCTCACAACCGCACGACCGCCGCCTTCGGTCTGGCGCTGACGGCGCTGACGATGACCCTCAGCATCATCTTCTGGGTCAAGTCGCTCGACTACCACTTCTTCTCCACGATGTACGGCGTCTGGTACTTTGCCGGCTGCATTCGCGCCGCACTCTCGGCCGGCGTGATCATCATGGTCTGGCTGTACCTGCGCGGCGACTACAAGGGGATCCTGAACAACAACCACCTGCACAGCATCGGGCAGCTGATCTTTGCCTTCACGGTCTTCTGGGCCTACATCACCTTCTCGCAGTACTTCCTGATCTGGAACGCCAACATCCCCGAGGAGACCTTCTGGTACAGCCTCCGCGAGATCAACAACAGCGACGGCGTGCCCAACCAGTGGAAGTGGGTCGGCCTCTTCCTCCTCTTCGGTCACTTCTTCCTCCCGTTCCTGACCCTGATTCACTACCGGGTGAAGCTGAGCAAGACCTGGATGCCCCGCATCGCCTTCTACATCGCCTTCGTCTTCCTGATCGACCTGATCTACAACGTCTGGCCCTCGAAGAAGAACGAGCTCGGTGACCCGCTGCCCTTCCTCGCGGTCCACCAGCTCTGGACGATCACCGCCGTCATCGGCATCGGTGGCGTCTGCGTCTGGGCCTACCTCAAGAGCTTCCCGACCGCCAAGCTGATCCCGATCCGCGACCCGCGCATCAACGAATCCCTCACGCACCATGAGTGACGCCTCCTCCGCCCGGAAGGGCCTGTTCATCCCGGTCGTGGCCGCCCTCGGCGTTTTCGCCGTATTCCTCGTCCTCCTGCAGATCGCCCGCAGTCCCGGCACGCCGGTGGCCAATGCCGCCAACGTTCCGGCCGAGGAGCAGTGGAAGTTCTCGCTGGAGGGTCGCAAGGCCCGCCTGAACGAGGTTCGCACCGCCGCGCAGGCGACCGCCAGCGGCTATGGCTGGGTCGACAAGGAAGCCGGCATCGTGCTCCTGCCGGTCGATCGCGCCATGCAGCTCACGATCGACGAGCTCAACGCCAAGAAGTAAACCGGCTTCGTTCACGCCTCCTCTTACCGTACCGCTCATGGCCTCTGCACCCCGCACCGCAACCGCCGCCGGCTCCGCCGCCCCGTCCTCCGGGACCGGGCGCGCCGTCCAGGCCGCGATCGACGCCTCGGCCCGCGGGCCGGTGTTGCTCTTCCTCGTCTCAGCCATCGGCTGGCTCGTCCTCGCCTCCGGCCTCTCGCTGATTTCGTCGATCCAGCTGCACACCCCGTCCTTCCTCGCCGACTCTCCGTGGCTCACCTACGGGCGCAGTCAGGCCGCCGCCCTCAACGCCGCGATCTACGGCTGGGGCTTCAATGCCTCCTTCGTCCTCGTGTTCTGGCTGATGGCCCGCCTGTCCCAGTCCGCCCTCCGCGTGCCGTCCGTGCTGATCGTCGCCGGGCTCTTTTGGAATGTCGGCGTGACCCTCGGCGTCGGCGGCATCCTCGCCGGCGACTCGACCTCGGTTCCCTGGCTGGAGATTCCCACCTACGCCGCCCCGCTGCTCTTCGTGGCCTACGCCCTGATCGGCGCCTGGGCGATCGTGACGTTCAGCGGTCGCAGTTCCGGCCGTATCTTCGCCTCGCAGTGGTACCTGCTCGCCGCCCTTTTCTGGTTCCCCTGGCTCTACTCCGTGGCCCAGATGGTCCTCTTCTTCCAGCCCGCCCGGGGCACCTCCCAATCGGTGGTCGCGGCCTGGTACGCCCATGGCGTTTCCAGCCTCTGGTTCACGGCGATCGCCCTCGCGGCAATCTACTACTTCGTGCCCAAGATCACCGGCAAGGCCCTGCGTCACTACGACCTCGCCGCACTGGGTTTCTGGACCTTCCTCCTGTTCTCGTCCTTCACCGGCACCGCCGCCCTCGTGGGCGCTCCCGTTCCGGCCTGGACCACGGCGGCCGGTGTGGCGGCGAGCCTCTTCCTGATCGTCCCGGTCCTGATCATCGGCCTCAACCACTTCCCGACGCTGGCCGCCGGCGCCGACGCCCTCCAGGGCAGCACGTCCCTGCGCTTCATGCTCGTGGGCATGATTGCCTTCACCGTGAGCACGCTCACCTGGATCGTCACTTCCCTCCAGTCGATCGCGGTCACGACCCAGTTCACCCTGTTCGGCACGGCGCAGACGCAGGCCGTCCTCTACGGTGTGTTCTCGATGGTTGCCTTCGGAGCGATCTACTTCCTCGCCCCGCGCCTCGCGCAGCGCGAGTGGCCCTCGCTGGCGTTGATCAATGCTCATTTCTGGGCCTCCACCGCCGGCCTGATTCTCTGCATCGCCGGCCTGGCCTTGGGTGGTCTCGCCCAGGGCGCCGCCCTGAATGATCCCGCGGTCTCGTTCAGCACCATCGCCGCGACCCTCAATCCCTATCTCTTCGCGAACAGCCTCGGCGTGATCCTCCTCGCCATTGGCCACCTCGCGTTTGCCGTCAACGTGGTCCGCCTCGTCCTGCAGTCCGTTCTGGGCGGCGCGCCGGCGACCGACCTGTTCCGTGAAGCTCCCGCCCTGGAGGCCGCCCGATGAATCGCTTTTCCCTCATCTTTCTCGGCATCTTCGTGATTGCCGCCCTCTCGTGGTCCTCCCTCGTCTTCTCCAACCAGCGGGCCTATGGCGCCATCACGGCCCATTACGACGAGAACGAAGGCAAGGCCTTCCCGCAGCCGATCCCCGGTCTGGCCCAGCGCGGCAAGCTGGTTTACCAGGATCTTGGCTGCGTCGCCTGCCACACCCAGCAGGTCCGTCGTCCCGGCTTCGGCTCCGATCAAGAGCGGGGCTGGGGTGAGCGCCAGAGCGTGGCCCGCGACTACCTCTATGAGGACCGCGTCCTCCTCGGCGCGATGCGCCTCGGCCCCGATCTCCGCAATGTCGGAGCCCGCCAAACCGAGGCCGCCTGGTATCTGCAGCACCTCTACGATCCCAAGCTGGTGAATGCCGATTCCACCAAGCCGGCGTACACATTCCTGTTCGAGACCCGCCGGATCGTCGGCCAGCCCTCCAGCGAGGCACTGGCGCTGCCCGCCTCGCATGCCGCGGCCGCCGGCTATGAAGTGGTCCCAACGGACCGCGCTCTGGCGCTTGCCGCCTATCTCGCCAACCTCAAGGACGCCTACGCGTACCCGGAGATCAATCATGTCTACGTCGAAGCCGCTTCGAAGGAAGGGGAGCAGAAGTAATGAGTGCCGATCCTCGCAAGATTAACCTCCGGGCCGAAGCCGCCGGAGCCTCCGATGAGAGCATTCAGGCCGTCCACGACGACCTCCTGCACCAGCAGGTCGAGCCCAAGGAAGGCTTCACCCTGATGCCGCTGTTCCTTCTCGGCGTCCTCTCGACGATGATTTTTATCGTCAGCGTCTACTTCATTCATAATCGCGGCGGGTTCGACCCGCTGACGCACGACGGCCGCTTTGATCCGAAGACCATGGGAGCCAGTGCGGTTGCGGCTGCCCCCGCCGATCCACGGATCGCCGGCAAACGCTTCTACACCCAGGTCTGCGCGACCTGCCACCAGGCCACCGGCTTGGGCGTCCCGGGCGTCTATCCGCCTCTGGCCGGCTCGGAGTGGGTTACCTCCAACGATAGCCGCCTCATCCGCCTGGTGGTGCACGGCCTGCAGGGCCCAATCACGGTTGAGGGCAAGATCTACAATGGTATCATGCCCGCCTTCGGCGCCGGCAGCTCCTATAACTGGAACGATCAGCGCATCGCCGACGTGCTGACCTACATTCGCTCCGAGTGGGGCAATGAGGCCGCTCCCATCGCGCCGGAGCAGGTCACGGCCATCCGCACGGGGACCGACGCGGGTCGCACTAAGGCGTGGACCGAGGCCGAGCTCCTCGCCGCCCCGTAATCGCTCGCAAGCGTCTTCATTTCAACGCCCGACGGCCTGCCGTCGGGCGTTTTTGTTTCGGGCGTGGCATCGGCTCCGACTCGTCACGGAACCCTAGGTCCTATCCGTCCTATCCGTCCAATAGAGCCCATGGGACCGATAGGACCGATGGGACCGATGGTCGGGCAACGGCCAACGAAAAACCGGTACGCGGTCGACGGCAGGGCCCTCAGCCGGCTGCGCCAGCGGGTTAATCGCCCAGCCGACGGCCCGAGACGAGGTAGCCCTGCACATAGTCCCGCACCGCATCCGCGAGCGGGGTGCCTGGCCGATCGTAGCCGGTGGCCTGCAGCTTCCCGACGTCGGCCTGGGTGAAGTACTGGTACTTGCCCCGAAGAACTTCCGGCATGTCAACAAACTCGATGGCCGGCTCGCGTCCCAGTGCCGAAAAGATGGCGCCGGCCAGCGTCAGCCAGGTGTTGGCCTCGCCCGAGCCCAGATTGAACAGGCCGCCGGCCTGCCGGCCGCGGTCGGCGAGGTGGAGGGTCATCTCCACCGCATCCTTCACGTAGAGGAAGTCGCGCTGCTGCTCCCCATCCCGGTACTCCGGCTTGTGGCTCTTGAAGAGCTGCACGCGGCCGGTCGCCTGAATCTGCTGAAAGGCCTTGTGCACGAGCGAACGCATGTCGCCCTTGTGGTCCTCATTCGGGCCGAAGACGTTGAAGTACTTCACCCCGGCAATTTGATCAAGAAAGCCATGGCGCTGGGCGTAGAGATCGAAGAGGTGCTTCGAGTAGCCGTACAGGTTGAGCGGACGCAGCCGCCCGAGGTTCAGATCGCGGTCGTCCATGCCCGCTGCGCCGTCACCATAGGTCGCGGCGGATGACGCGTAGACGAAGCGGGCGGACTGGGCGAGCGACCACGCGGCGAGGTCCCGGGTGTAGCCGAAATTATTGTCCGCGAGGTAGGCGGCATTGCGCTCCGTCGTGGCCGAGCATGCGCCGAGGTGAAAAACGGTGGAAAACGCCCCGAAGGCCGACGCCTGCGTCGCGATCCGAGCGCGGAAGACATCGGCCTCGACGTAATCCGAGAAGGCGAGGGGAACGAGATTCCTCCACTTCTCGTCCGAACCCAGAAAATCCGTGACCACGATATCCGTCAGCCCGCGCTGGTTGAGCGCCCAGACCAAGGCGCTGCCGATGAAGCCGGCGCCACCGGTGACGAGGATGCGGCCGTGGAGGGAGCTCATGGGAGTGCAGAGTGCCGATTGCGGATTGCGGAATGAGCGGCTGCGAGGCCAGAGCTGAAGGTGGAATGACCAATGACCAATGGCCAATGACCAATGGGTCGAACTGCTGAATCCGCGTATGGCCAATTCTTCATTCGTGCTTCGTCATCCGGATTCTTGCTCTGCTCATTGGACATTGCTCA
>CAMAXB010000088.1 GCA_945862035.1 Opitutus sp. GAS368 | reverse complement strand
AGTCGCCCCATCGCCATCCGTCCCCCCCCGCGGCAAGCGTCCGCCGGCGCCGGACGGTAAGTACGAGCGCCGCCCCGGCGACCACTGCGAGTCCGGTAAGCAGACCCGTGCCGGCCACCGGATGGCGCAGCTCCACCCGGTCGGGATCGGCCGCCCGGGCCCGGTCACTGGCGGCCGCCGCCTCGACCCGTGCACCAAACTCCGCCGGGCTGATCCGACCGGTCATGAGCGCGTTGCGGGCGTCGACCAGCGCCTGGCGGATCGCGGGCGGCTGGAGCGCCACCTGCGGCATGTTGAACGACTCGGGTGCCTGCAGGATCAGGTCGGCCGTCGGACGCATCAGCGGGGAGTAGGCCTCAAGGGGAACGCCACGCACCGCAACCGGCGCATCCTGACGTCGGATGAAGGCCTCAGCCCGCGCTCGGGAGGTGAGGAAGCGAAAGAAGTCCACCGTCGCGCGCTCACGCTCAGGATTGCCGGTGGCAAACACGAAGAAACAGTCCGCACCCGTCTGAATCGCCCGGGGATCCGCCACCCCTTCCGGAAAGACCGGAAAGCCCATTGAGCCCAGCTCGAAGCTCGGGGGAAACTTGCCCGCCATCTCGCCCAGCATCCACGAACCCGACACGACCATCGCAGAGCGACCCTGCAGGAAGGCGAGCTGCGAGGCGGTGTGCGTGGCGCCCTCCCAGCCGCGGAGGGTGTACTGTTGCGTGATCCGCTGTAGGATGCCCGCAGCCCGGACATAGCGCGGATCGGCCCGCATGCCCGGCTCGAGCGCATTTAAGTCCCGCCAGCCGGTCGCCCCCGCGAGGTTGTAGAAAGCGGCACGCAGGAAGGCATCAGGGTAGTTCGGATAGACCCCGGTGAGGCTCACCGGCGCCAGGCCCGTGGCGCGAATCCGCTCGCAGAGCGCGAAAAATTCATCCCAGGTCCGCGGTTCGGTCCAGCCGTGCTCGCGGAACAGCGCCCGGTTGTAGAAAATCGTCCAGGCGGCGTAGCCGAATGGCACCCCATAGATGCCCTCGCCCACCCGCCACGACTGGATCGCCCCGGGGAGGAAGGTGTCGCCCCACGCGGCGTCACCTTCCCAGTTGGCACCGGCAAAATCCCCCCGGAGGTCGCGCACGCGGCCCGCCTTGATCAGCGCCGGCCAGAGCAGCCGGGGCGCGAAGGCCCCGTCCGGATAGCTGCCATCGATCGCGCGCACGCGCACCTTGTCCTCGATGCGGGGATCGCCATAGAGCCGCACACGCACACCCGGCCGTTCCTGTTCGAAGAGCCGGGCGGTCTCCTCAAAAAAGGCCGTGCCGAAACCGCCGGAGAACATCGGAATCTCAATCTCGACCCTGTCGGCGTTGTTGGCCGCGCGAACGGCTGCAGCGACCATCGCCACGCAGGCGAACGCGCCCAGCCCCTTCCGAATAAGCCTCCCCAGCCTACCTTGCATGCGGGAGCTTCGAAGTCGGCTCCGAGGAACGCCATGCTTTTTTGGCCGCGTGCCCGCGGAGCAGGGATCGCTCCGCCCGATGAGCGGTCCGCTCAAGACGAAACCGGCGACCGGACCCGTCCAGCCTGGATCCCCACGGCGGGCCAAGGACGACCGGATTTTGCGTTGCCGCTGCCGGGGCCGGACTTACACATGAATGTTCCATGGCGATTCAGGCCCACCGTCCGAACGGACTTCCGCTGGTTGACTGCCGCTTGCGCGGCTAAAGCCCCCTTCCCGATGTACCAAGTCACGTTCTCCGAGGCCGCCATGCATGAGTTGAACAAGCTGGATAAGCTGTCGCAACTCACTGCCATAGAGCCGATTGGAAGCTTAAAATCCTCTGACTTGGAGAAGCCGCGCGAGCCCTTGGGACGATTTCAGCGCGAGGGCCATACGCTCTATCGTCTCCGGGCCGGCGAGCATCGGTTCTACTTTGAGGTCCGGGAAAGGGAGACGCTCCATGTGTTGTACATCCTCCATCACCGTTCGCTCGAGGACTTCCTTCTACGCAACAAGCTCCCGGTGTCCGAGGCCCAATTGGCGGAACAGCACTCCAAGTTCTGGAAGTACCTTGAGACCCTGACCCGGAAATAGCGCGCCATGGCCCCCCGTCCCCCCACCGAAGACGACCGCGAGAATCCGTACACGGTCGCGAACGCGAGCCGCATCTATTTCCTGCCCAATCTGATGACGGCGGCGAATCTGTTTTGCGGGTTTGTGGCGGTCATTCGCTGCATTCAGGCGCACTACGACATGCGCATCAGTGGTGAAAACATGATCACCCCCGAAGCCGCCCTTTTGTTCAAGGAGGCGGTCTGGTTCATCTTTGGCGCCATGGCCTTCGACCTATTGGATGGTCGGCTGGCCCGCATGGGGGGGCGCGAATCCCTCTTCGGAGCCGAATTCGACTCGCTGGCGGATGTCGTTTCCTTCGGTTTGGCGCCGGCGCTGATGGTGTTCTTTCTGATCCTTTCGCCGAGCCAAGGTTACCCGATGTTTCAGAGCATCGGCT
The DNA here is from genome assembly GCA_945862035.1 of Opitutus sp. GAS368. Lineage (GTDB taxonomy): Bacteria > Verrucomicrobiota > Verrucomicrobiia > Opitutales > Opitutaceae > CAMAXB01. Next base: position 7,923 of record CAMAXB010000088.1, on the reverse strand, counting down.
GGTTCTTGGGGTTTGTTTACCTCCTCTGCGCGGCGATCCGGCTGGCGCGGTTCAATGTCATCACGAACCCCCTGCTCCATCGGGAGCAGAAGGATTCGAGCAAGGACTTTGTGGGTCTCCCGGTCCCGGCCGCGGCGGGCACGGTGGCGTCGCTGGTCCTGGCCCTCCTCAGCCTCGCTGAGCACGACCGATCCCTCCAGCGGTGGGCGCTCGCGCTGCCTGTCCTGCTGCTGCTGATCGCGATCCTCATGGTCAGCACCATTCGTTACCCCAGCGGTAAGCAGATCGACCTACAGACCAAGACCCGGCTCACGACCTTCATCTTGGTTGGCGTGGGTGCCGCCGGCCTGATCGTGTTCCGCCAGTACGGCATGATCATCGCCTGCCTCGCCTACATTTTCTTCGGGATCATCCGCCATATCCGGCGCCGCCAGCGTCATCCCACGCCGGGACCAACAACGGTGTGAGCAACCGGCCAACAGCTGACCAACAACCTCGCCCTTGCGCATAACCGACCTGTTGCTGGCGGAAGACAGAAAGTTGTTCACCGGTCCAACCCACCTCCGTTTTCAAAGGGAAAAAAGCCTCGGCGGAGCCCGGTTACTGGTCTTCTTCAGAGCCATACTGATACGGATATAATTCCTTATTGAATAGCTTATCTTTTATCCTTTGTTAATTTCCCCGGTCGCAGCGTCTGCGCGAACCCCTCGTCCATGAAATTTAAAATCAACCGCGATCATTTCACGAATGGCCTTGCCCAGGTCCTCAACGTGGTCGGCTCCAAAGCCACCATGCCAATCCTGAGCAATGTCCTGATCGAGGCCGAGAAGGACCATATCACGCTCACCACGACCAATCTCGATCTGGGCATCCGCTGCAAGATCAAGGCCGAGGTCAAGGAGGGCGGCGCCGTCACCCTGCCGGTGAAGCGCCTCGCGACGATCGTGCGCGAACTGCCCAATGTGGATGTCACGTTCGACGCCTCACCCAACCACCAGGTGAAGCTTGCCTCGGGTGGCTCGAATTTCCGCATCATGGGCATCGGCAAGGAGGAGTTTCCACCGCTGCCAGAGTTTGGGGACGAGAAATCCTTCACCCTCGAGCAGGCTGAGCTCACCGCCATGCTCAAGAGCGTCGCGTACGCGCAGTCGACCGACGAGACGCGCTACATCCTCAACGGTGTTTATTTCAATTTCCGCGATGGCAAGCTGTCGCTCGTGGCAACGGACGGCCGACGCCTCGCCTTGGTGAGCAAGGAGCTTGAGGTTCCGGCCACAAGCGCCGGCGCGATCATCCTGCCGGCCAAGACCGTCAACGAGCTGGCACGCATGCTCGACAAGGGCGAAAAGCTGAAGATTTCCTTCAACGACCGCCGGGCGGCCTTCCAGATCAATACCGACAAGGATGCCAGCGGGCTGACCGATTCGATCTACCTCTACTCCAAGGTCGTCGAGGGCAATTACCCGAATTACCAGCAGGTCATCCCGAAGGAGACCCACCAGCGCATCAAGCTGGAGCGTGAGCTTTTCCTGCAATGCATTCATCGCGCGGCGCTGGTGTGCAGCGAGAAGTCCAATTCCGTGAAGCTCAAGCTGACGTCCAATCTGCTCGAGATCACCGCGCAGAGCCCTGATTTCGGGGAGGCCCATGAATCCATGGCGATCGGCTATAGCGGCCCGGACCTCCAGGTCGCCTTCAATCCGTCCTTCATGATGGATCCACTCAAGGCGCTGAACAAGGACGAGGTGTTTTTCGAGCTCAAGGACGAGGTCAGCCCCGGCGTCTTTAAGACGCTGGACAGCTTCATCTGCGTCATCATGCCCGTACGGCTGAGCTGACGAGGCCTCGCCTGCCACTTTTCTGGGGCCGGGCCTCGCGCCCGGCCTTTTCCGTCCATGGACCCGACTTATCCGATCCTCTTTGCGATGGTGGTTTCGCTGGCGCTGTACCAGCTGAACCAGCGCTTCGCCTCGCCCGTGCTTTCAATCATCAACCGTTGGCTGCGTTGGGTGGTCTTTGCCGCGGGTTCAGCGAAAATCTGCACCGACTTCGGGTGGATTGACCGGCCGTTTGCGGTGCTGGTCGCGATTTTTTTCCTGCTCTATTTCCTGGTCGAAACGGTCTACCGCTGGATCGAAATCCACGCGATCAGCGTAAGCCCCCTACCCCTGTTCCCGCCTTTTGTGGTCAATCGCAGTGGTGAGGAGTGGCCCACCCACCCACGCCTGCTCACAATCCGGGATTGGCTGCGGGCGAACGGTTTCAAGCAGGTTCAGGCGCTTAAGGCGGAAGTGGCTCCGAGCGTCTACTTGCGGGTGTCGGTTTACCAAGACAGTGACGCCTGCCTCCGGCTGCAGGTCACCTTTCTCCCTCACATCAACGGGGCGATCTCGGTCTGCTATTCCCTGTCCTCCCAGACGATGAACGGTTTCCGTTACGTGACCGACAATCTCTACCTGCCTTTTGGCGGTTTTTACCCGGAACCTTGGCTGGTCGAGCGCAACCCCTGGCGGCGCTCGCTCAAGGGCCTGGTCGCCCGCCACCGGGCGCGCCTGGCGCGCAGCCGGGAACCGCTGCTTCCTTGGACGGATGACCCGCTCGTCGACCTGAACTTCCAGCAGCGGCAGCTTGAACAGATCAACACCGAGCTCGGATTCCTGCTGCCCTACAACGAGCGCGAGGAAAACGGAAAGATGACGACCGAGGGCCGCTATCGCGTGTGGAAGGAAATCTGGCTGCTGAACTACCTCGGGCGCAGCCAGCGCTACGAGTAGGCCTGCCGCCAAGGCTTGCCCGACCTGGTCAAAGAGAGCTACAGGTTCCGGGTGTCGGTTTTCCAGATCTCCATCGCCGTTCTCGCTGCGATTGCCCTCTTCCTTTACGGCCTGACCTCGTTCAGCCGGGAAGTTCAGGCGGCGGGAGGTCCGGTTCTGCGTGCATGGTTGACGCGGGCAACCAGTCGCTGGTGGTCGGGATTCGGCCTCGGGGCTGGTACAACCCTGCTGCTGCAGTCGAGCAGTGCAACGACGTCGCTCACGGTGGCCTTGGTCGACGCCCATGTGATCACGCTCGTGAACAGCCTCCCCGTGATGTTGGGCGCGAACGTCGGCACAACCGTGACCGCTTGGTTGGTATCGTTTAAACTGACCGGTTTAGGGGCATTTTTTATCGTAGCCGGAACGTTGCTGGGCCTGCTTCCGCTGCGCTGGCATATCTTTGGCAAGGCGGTGTTCTATTTCGGCATCATCTTTTTTAGCCTCGATCTCATCGGGCTGGCGCTGACGCCGATTCGTCAAAGCGGCTGGCTGGAGGAGATCCTGCTGCTGACCGGAAACCCGTGGCTGGGGATTCTGGCGGGAGCCGCCGTCACGGTGCTGGTTCAATCGAGTAGCGCCACCTCGGGTCTGGTGGTGTTGCTGGTCCAGCAAGGTTTGATGCCGGCCGAGCATGCAATTCCCATGGTGGTGGGAGCAAATATTGGCACGACAACAACGGCCCTGCTCGCGAGCATTTCACTGTCGGCAAACGCACGGCGTGCGGCCCTGGCCAACACGTTCTTTAACGCCGCGGGAGTGCTTCTTCTCGCGCCCCTCATGCCGGTGTTTGTGGAGAGCATGGTGCGGTGGACCCCGTCGCCGGCTTTTGCGGTGGCGCTGGCACACACGGTGTTCAACACATTGCTGGCGGCATTCTTCATGGCCCTGTGGGGCCTTTCCCGGAAACGACTCGAGGCCAAGTTCGGAGCGGTCGTTTGCAACACGGCCTGAGGCAAGCCAGCCTGTCGCGCCGGAGGTTATTGGTCGCCGTGGTGGCCAATGGATCCTGTTCGCCTGACCGAACACCCCCTCATGGTGCAGGTCCAATTCGCGACCGTTGAAACCGCGCGCTCGGGCCGCGTCTAGGCCCGCCAGGAGCTTGCCCAGGGCTTTGTGGGGGCTTTCGGCGACCTCACCAACTGGTCTGGGCGAAGGCGGGCGAACGAACTCGCCGACTGTCGGTGGAGCGTCCTCGTACTCGCGAAGCTTTACGACGTCGACTTGGAGCAGGCGCTTCTCACCACGATGGATGAGCTCAAGGCCAAGTTGAAGACGACGGGCTGATTCGGTTTGATGTAGCTAGCCTCGCTGAGGCCGGAGTTCGAGGTGGAGCGGCTTGCCCTCAAGACGCTGGCTCGAATCGCTGGCGACGCTGCGCCAAGCCAGCGACACCCAGCGCCAAGCCAGCGTGTTGAGGGCAACACGCTCGACCTTCGGACCGGCCTCGGCGAGGCCAGCTGCATCGGACCTGCGCTCCGGTTTGTTACTTCGTCGCCCGGGTGAGCGTAATCACGCACTCGAGGTGCCGGGTCTGCGGGAAAAGGTCGAAGGGCTGGACCGCGGTCAGGGCGTAGCCGGCCTCGGTGAAGAGACGGAGGTCGCGCATCTGCGTGGCCGGGTCGCAGGAAACGTACACGACGGCGCGCGGGCCGTAGACGAAGAGCTGGCGGAGAAAGGACTCATCGCAGCCCTTCCGCGGAGGATCGATCACGACGGCGGTTTCGGCTGCGGGAAAGAGCAGCCCGGCAAAAATCGCCGAGGCATCACCGGCCTGAAACTGCGCGTTCTTGATTCCGTTGAGCTCGGCGTTCTGACGCGCGAAGACGACGGAGCTTTCGCTGATTTCGATGCCGGCCACTTTTTCAAACGCGGGGGCGCAGGTCAGTGCCAAGAGGCCGCTGCCGCAGTAGGCATCGACGAGGTGGCGCGCGCCGCTCGCGGCGGCCTGGTCGCGGACATAGCCGGTGAAGGCAGGCAGGATGAAGGGATTGTTTTGGAAGAAATCGCGGGCGAGAAAGCGCAGCTTCAGCGAATGCGGAATGCGGATGTCGGATTGCGAATTTTGCTGAACGACCTCCTCGGTGATGACCTCGTCGTAGTTGGTCGTGACGTGGCCACCGGCGTCGCGGAGCAGTACGGTGGCGCCGCGGACATACTTTCCCTCGGCGACCCCTGCGCGGATGCCGGCACGGACAGCGGGCAGTCGGGCGTTGATCGCCTCGGTGGCGATGTCGCAGCGCGGCACATCGAGCAGGTCAAAGCGCGTGCCCTGGCGGAGAAAGCCGATGGGAAACGCAGGCGCGATTGCCGCGCCTGCGTTTCGCTCTGAAATTTCAGATCTGAAATTTGAAATCGCGCTAGCCTCGCTAGCCTCGCTGGCGCGCGGCGTCGCGAAGTGCGGGGTGATCTTGGAGCGGTAGCCGTATTCCTCGGGCGAGCCGATCACCGGGGCGACGGGAAACTCGAGTCCGGCCATGTGCTTGAGCAGCTCCTCCACCTGGCGGCGCTTCCACCCAAGCTGCTCGGCGTAGGCGAGGTGCTGGTACTGACAGCCGCCGCAGCGTCCGTAGAGCGGGCAGCGCGGATCGACGCGGGCAGGCGAAGGGGTCAGGATCGCGACGACATCCGCCTCGGAGAAATTCTTCTGGTTGCGAAACACCCGGGCGCGCACCCGCTCGCCGGGCAGCGTGAAGGGAACCATGACGACCCACCCGCCGGAATTTTCGACTTTCGATTTTTGATTATCGATTTGGACGCGACCGAGGCCGGAGCCGAGGTTGGTGAGGGTGGTTATCTCCAGTTCGATCTCCTGATGGTAGCCGAAGGGATGGTCGTTGAACTTCTTCTTTTTGAACACGTGGCAGGGAGAGAATACGGAGCGGGACCGGGAGTCACCCGGATTTTCTCCGTGCGCTCTGGGCACGCCCTGTTCAAATCAGCTTCGATGGCCGCCGAAAAGATCACCAGCCTCCAGAACCCGCGCATCAAGCAACTCGTGAAGCTGCGCGACCGGCGCCCGCGCGACGAGGCCGGGGTGTTTCTGGTCGAGGGCTACCGGCAGATCCGGCGGGCGCTGGAGAAGGGGGTTGGGCTGACCGAACTCTACATCTCGCCGGAGTGGTATTTGGGGGAGAACGAGCCCGCATTGATCGCGCAGGCCGAGGCGGCGGGGGCGAAGGTCTTTGAACTGACGAAAGACGCCTTTGCCAAGGTGGCCTACCGCGAGCGTCCGGACGGCCTGCTGGCAGTGGCACCGCAGTGGAAGCGGACATTGGATGACCTGAGTCTCCCTGTGGCCGGGGTCGCTGACCGCGGTTCTGAAAAGGCTCCCCGACCCGGCTCAGCGACCCCGGCTACCGCCAAGCCCCCGTTTCTGCTCGTCGTGGAGGCGATCGAGAAGCCGGGCAATCTCGGGACCATCCTGCGGAGCGCCGATGCGGCCGGGGTGGACGCGCTGATCGTGTGTGATCCGGTGACCGATCTCTTCAACCCGAACGTGGTGCGGGCCTCCACCGGGGTTCTCTTTTCGGTGCCGGTGGTCATTGCCAGCAGCGCGGAGGTGAGGCCCTGGCTCAAGGCTCGCGGCATCCGCGCGGTGGCGACCACCCCATCGGCGGCGGTGCTGCACACGGAGACCGATCTGCGGGGTCCGCTGGCGATCGTGATGGGGAGCGAGCAGTACGGCTTGAGCGATTACTGGCTGAAGGAAAGCGATGCGCAGGTGCGCATCCCCATGGCCGGGCAGGCCGATTCGCTCAATGTCGCGATGGCTACGATTATCACGCTGTTCGAGGCCGTGCGGCAGAGGGGCGTCTGAAGTGGAGCTGGCCTCGATGAGGCAACGCGTTCCACCTCGGACCCGCTGCGCCCCGTGCCCCCGGCCCGCATCTACAGGATTTTGTGGGCACTCCCCGCTTGCCTCGCGGTTCGAAAGGCGCACGGTGGGTTCCGATTCGCTTTTTTGGCGAATCACCGCCTTTTTTCGCCACCCCCAAGGGCTCCTGACATAATGCTGTCAGTGCCCCCGGGTATCACTTACGTTCACCAACCCCTTTTTCGCTCCCTCCCTCCCCTTTTCTATGTCCAAAGCCGCCCCCGCCAAAGCTTCCGCCTCCGCCGCGCCTGCCGTCGCCACCCCCGACGTCGCCGCCCGCAAGAACGTCGAACTCGCCGTCAGCTCCATCACCAAGCAGTTCGGCGAGGGCTCGATCATGCGCCTCGGCGATAATCACAAGATGAAGGTCGAGACTGTCTCGACCGGCTCGCTCGCGATTGATCTCTGCCTCGGCGGCAACGGTCTCCCCCGCGGCCGCATCATTGAAATCTACGGGCCGGAGTCCTCCGGCAAGACGACCTTCTGCTTGAGCGTCATCGCCGAGGCCCAGCGCCGCGGCGGCCTCGCCGCCTTCATCGACGTCGAGCATGCCCTCGACCCGAAGTACGCCCGCGTCGTCGGCGTCAATCTGGACGACCTCCTCGTCTCCCAGCCCGACTCAGGCGAAGACGCGCTCAACATCACCGAGACGCTCATCCGCTCCAACGCGATCGACGTCATCATCATCGACTCCGTCGCCGCCCTCATCACCAAGGCCGAACTCGATGGCCAGATGGGCGATATGACCATGGGCAGCCAGGCTCGCCTGATGTCCCAGGCCATGCGCCGCCTCACGGCGGTCGTGAGCAAGACGAAGTGTATCTGCATCTTTACCAACCAGATCCGTGAAAAGATCGGTGTCATGTTCGGCAATCCCGAGACCACCTCGGGCGGCCGCGCGCTCAAGTTCTTCTCGTCCATCCGCATCGACATCCGCCGCAAGGACCAGATCAAGACCCCGGACGGCAAGGTCATCGGCAACCGCACCAAGATCAAGGTGGTGAAGAACAAGATCGCCCCCCCGTTCACCGAGTGCGAATTCGACATCATGTACGACGAGGGTATCTCCCGGAGCGGCTCGATCCTCGACCTCGGTCTCGAGCACAAGATCCTCGAGAAGAAGGGCGCCTGGATCGCCTACCAGGGCGAGCTCGTCGGCCAGGGCCGCGATGCCGCCAAGCAGGCGATCAAGGAAAAGCCCGAGCTGGCCGCCAAACTCACCAAGGCCATCCT
>CAMAXB010000087.1 GCA_945862035.1 Opitutus sp. GAS368 | reverse complement strand
TTGATGGCACCCGGTTGCAAGATCGGGGCCAGTCATGCAACGTTCCGTCCAAACAACCCACTTACCTACCATGCTCATCTGGATTGCCCTCATTATCGTTCCCATGCTCTTCGGTCTGTACGCGCAGACGAAGATCCGCAGCGCTTACGCGAAGAACGTGCAGATTCCGTCGCGTGGTCGCATCACCGGTCGCGAGGCGGCTGAGGCGGTCATGACTTCGGCCGGAATTACCAACGTTGAAATTGTCGAAGTTCCGGGTGAACTGACTGACCATTACGACCCGATCCATCGTCGTCTGGCGCTGTCGCAGCACAACTATCGCGGGACCAGCCTCGCAGCTCTCGGGGTGGCGGCCCACGAGGCGGGTCATGCCATCCAGCACAAGGTCGGCTACTCGATGATGACCATCCGCCAGACCATGGCACCGGCGACGCAGATTGCCGCGAGCGTGGCCAACTTCGTCCTGATTGCGGGTATCTTCCTCATCAGCTCGGCGATCGGCGGCAAGTTGCTGCTCTTCGGGGCGATCGCGCTGGGCATCATCTGCGTGTTCCAGTTCGTTACGCTGCCGGTGGAATTCGACGCCAGCCGTCGGGCGAAGGCGCAGTTGGTCAACCTCGGCATCGTCGATCGCGACGAGATGCCGGGTGTCCATGAGACGCTCGACGCGGCTGCCCTGACTTATGTCGCGGCCTTTGTGGCTTCGCTGGGTTCGCTCCTGCACATTCTCATGATGCTGTCGGGCCGGCGCGAAAACTGAGTTCTCGCCGGTACCGCAAAACGTTCAAGGCCGCTCCGGCAGGAGCGGCCTTTTGTTTTCATCTCACCCGGAATCTCAGCTCCGCAGCTCCGTCGCCGACACAATGACGCCGTCGGCGTCCGCGTACAGCCACGCGCCCGGAGTGAACTGGACGCCGCCGAAAGCGACCGGTACATCGACCTCGCCCACGCCCGCATGGTTGCTCCGGTGAGGGTTGGTACCGAGGGCGAAAAGGCCGAGGTCAATGGGCCTCAGCGTCTCCACGTCGCGGACCGCGCCGTTGACAAGGATGCCGGCCCAGCCGTTTTGCGCGGCGATGCCGGCCAGATTGTCGCCCACCAGGGCTCGGTCCAGCGAACCCCCGCCATCGACCACCAGCACCGTCCCGGGCGAGGCCTGTTCCAGCGTGCGGCGGATCAGGGCATTGTCATCCAGGCACCGGACCGTGCGAATCGGGCCCGCAAAGGACGCGCGCCCTCCGAACGATCGGAGCTGAGTGGCGCAGCTGCGGCTTGCCGGATGGGCATCCATAAGATCGGCGGTTTTGAATGAGCGAGAGGCCATGAGGGAGTGGTTTGGCGGAGGAGAAATCAAGCGGCCAAGGTGAGCACGGCGTAGGTGCGCTTGCCCTTGCGGAGAAGGAGGTACTTGCCGAAAAGCAGATCGGTCGACGTGAGCGTCCGGTTGGGCGCGTCGGCGGCGGCCTTGACGTTGTTGATGTAGACGCCCCCGCCCTCGATATCCTTGCGCGCCTGACCCTTCGAGGGGGCCAGCCCGCAGTGAACAAGAAGTTCAGTCAGAGCGGTGCCGGGTGCGTTGAGCTGGGCGGCGGTGACGTCCTTGGTGGGGATCTCGCCGACGACGTCGCGGAAAACCTCTTCGGAGGTGTCGCCAATCTCGGCGCCAAAGAGAATTGCACTGGCCTTGAGGGCTCCCTCGAGCGCGGCCGCTCCGTGGACGAGGCGGGTGACCTCGGAGCCCAGCGCCTTGTGGGCCTCGCGGGCGCCCGGGTTGGTCGCATGCGACGCTTCGAGCGCCTCAATCTCCGCGCGGGAAAGGAAGGTGAACTTGCGCAGGTACTCGGAGACCTTGGCGTCCTCGGTGTTCACAAAGAACTGGTAGAACTTGTAGGGGCTCGTTCGCAGAGGATCGAGCCAGACGGCGCCGCCCTCCGTCTTGCCGAATTTCGTGCCGTCGGACTTGGTGATGAGCGGAAAGGTCCAGCCCCACGCCTGCACTCCGAGCTTCTTGCGGACGAGCTCCGTACCCGCGGTGATGTTGCCCCACTGGTCGGAGCCGCCGATCTGCAGCTCGCAGCCAAAGGCCTGCCGCAGGTGGAAAAAGTCAAATGCCTGGAGCAGCTGGTAGCTGAACTCGGTGTAGCTGATACCATGATCACCTTCCCTGCGGGACTTCACCGAGTCCTTGGCGAGCATGACGTTGAGGGAAAAGTGCTTTCCGACATCGCGAAGGAAATCAAGAAAGCTGATGGGCGCGGTCCAGTCGGCGTTGTCGACCAAGCGGGCCGGGTTCCCGGCGGTGTCGAAATCCAGCAGGCGCGCGAGCTGGCCCTTGATGGAAGCGACGTTCCGCGACAGCTGCTCGCGCGTGAGCAGATTGCGCTCGGCGGACTTACCTGAGGGGTCTCCGATCATGCCGGTGGCGCCGCCCGCGAGGGCAATCGGGTGGTGGCCGGCGAGTTGAAAGCGACGCAGGGTCAGCTGGCCCATCAGGTGGCCGACATGGAGGGAGTCACCCGTCGGATCGAAGCCGCAGTAGAGCGTTACCGGACCCTCGGCCACGCGCTGGGAGAGCGCAGCGAGGTCGGTGCAGTCGGCGAGGAGGCCGCGCCATTGGAGGTCGTCGATCAGGTTCATAGCGAGGGAGAGCAGGCTAACCGGGTGGGGCGGGGGAGGGGCAAGGGTGTTTTCGGGCCGTCTCGCCGTTCGCGGGCCGGGATCTTGCATGGCGCAACGCTCGAATCCAGAAAAGCTAATGGCGACTGCGTGGGAAACAGAATAAGGTCTTTTACCCGGAAAAACGGTTTGCCCGCCGGGGGCGCCGGACCCTAACTTGGCCATTCTGTCGTCCCCCTGTTCTGGGTGCGGCTCCGTCACCAACCTTTATCCCCCCGACCATGCCTATCGCAGTTGGCTCCAAGGCCCCTGATTTCACCCTCAAGTCCAAAGCGGCCGATGGCCTCAAGGACATCAAGCTCAGCGACAATTTTGGCCGGAAGCAGACCGTGCTGCTCTTCTTCCCGCTGGCCTACACCGGCGTGTGCACCCAGGAGATGTGCGATCTCAGCTCCGGTCTTGGCGCCTACGGCGCGCTCGGCGCGGATGTCATCGCCGTCAGCGTCGACAGCCCGTTCACCCAAGAGGCGTGGGCGGCGGCGAACAAGATCACCGTCACGCTCGCGAGCGACCTGAACAAGGAAGTGACCAAGGCCTACGGGGTTCTCTTCCCCATGCTGGCCGGCATTGGTGACACCTCCGCCCGCGCGGCGTTCGTCATCGGCCAGGACGGCGTGGTCAAGTACGCGGAGCAGACCGCGACGCCGAAGGACCTGCCGAATTTCGAGGCCGTCAAGGCCGCCCTAGCGAAGAGCTGAAACCTGCGTCTCGAAACCTGAGAGCTAAAAGTCGAACCCCTGCCAATCCACTCCCTCTGCTGACTTGAACTCAGGTTCCAGGTCTCAGCCTCCACGCCTTCCCTTCACTCGATGAGCCTTCCCAATCCGTTCAACACGCTTGCGTCCTTCAACGCCAATGGCGCGACGCACAAATTCTACTCGCTGCCTGCGCTCGCCCAGGCCGGCTTTAGGATCGACCGCCTGCCGGTGTCGATTCGGCTGGTCCTCGAGTCGCTGCTGCGCAATGCCGATGGCAAGCGCGTGTCGGAACAGGCCATTCGTGATCTCGCGTCGTGGAACGCCAAGGCTTCCCGAACCGAGGAGATTCCCTTCGTGGTGGCCCGCATCGTTCTGCAGGATTTCACCGGCGTGCCACTCCTGGTGGACCTCGCCGCGATGCGCTCCGCCGTGGCCCGCCTCGGCAAGAATCCCAAGATCATCGAACCGCTCGTGCCCGTTGACCTGGTCGTCGACCATTCGGTTCAGGTCGACTTTGCCGGCACGGCGGACGCGCTGGCCAAGAACCTGGATCTCGAGTTCTCGCGTAATCGCGAGCGCTACCAGTTCCTCAAGTGGGGCATGCAGGCGTTCGATACCTTCAAGGTCGTGCCCCCGGGCATTGGCATCGTGCACCAGGTCAATCTCGAGTACCTCGCGAAGGGCGTGCTCTCCGACACGAACGGGGTCTATTACCCGGACACGCTGGTCGGCACCGACTCGCACACGACCATGATCAATGGCCTGGGCATCGTGGGCTGGGGCGTCGGCGGTATCGAGGCCGAGGCCGGCATGCTGGGTCAGCCGGTTTACTTCCTGACTCCCGACGTGGTCGGTGTTCACCTCACTGGCTCCCTCCGCGAGGGCGTCACCGCGACCGATCTGGCGCTCACGCTGACGCAGATGCTGCGCAAGGCCAAGGTGGTCGGAAAGTTTGTCGAGTTCTACGGACCGGGCGCCGCGGCCCTGCCCGTCGTTGATCGTGCGATGATTGCGAACATGGCACCCGAGTATGGCGCGACCATGGGCTTTTTCCCGATCGACGGGGAGTGCTCGCATTACCTCCGGGCCACCGGCCGCGACGAGAAGCATGTGGCGCTGTACGAGGCCTACTACAAAGCGCAGAATCTCTGGGGTATCCCGGCCAAGGGTGCGATCGACTACTCGAGCGAACTCGAACTCGATCTTGCCTCGGTGGTGCCGAGCGTTGCCGGTCCCAAGCGCCCGCAGGACCGCATCGAGCTGCCCAAAATGAAGCAGGAGTTCATGACGGCATTCTCAAAGCCGGTCACCGAAAATGGGTTCGGCAAAAAGTCCGAGGAGTTCTCTACCGTGTCGGCCGAGGTCGGCGGCACGCGGGTGGGGCATGGCTCCGTGCTCATCGCGGCCATCACGAGCTGCACCAACACGTCCAATCCGAGCGTCATGCTCGCGGCCGGCCTCCTCGCCAAGAAGGCCGTCGAGAAGGGCCTGAAGGTTAATCCGCTGGTCAAGTCCTCCCTCGCCCCGGGTTCGCGGGTGGTCACCGACTACCTCGAGAAGACCGGCCTCGCCCCTTACCTTGACCAGCTGGGCTTCCAGACCGTCGGTTATGGCTGCACCACCTGCATCGGCAACTCGGGCCCGCTGGCCGCGCCAATCGAGGAAGCAGTCGTGAAGAACGACCTCGTCGCCGCATCCGTCCTTTCGGGTAACCGCAATTTCGAGGCGCGCGTCCATCAGAACATCAAGAGCAACTTCCTGATGTCGCCCCCCCTCGTGGTCGCCTTCGCGCTCGCGGGGCGCGTTGATATCGACATGTCGAAGGACGCGATCGGCACCGACAAGGCGGGCGCTCCCGTCATGCTCAAGGACATCTGGCCGTCGCTCCAGGAGGTTCGTGATCAGATGCAGGCCGCCCTCAAGCCCGAGGTCTTCCGCCGGCTCTACAGCAATTTCGCGGAGCAGAATCCGAAGTGGAACGAGATTCCGTCTACGGCCGGCAATGTCTACTCCTTCGATGCTACCTCGACGTACATCCAGGAACCGCCGTTCTTCACCAACTTCTCGCTCCAGCCAGGCACGATCGATTCCATCAGCGGCGCCCGCGCCCTCGGCATCTTCGGCGACTCGGTGACCACGGACCACATCTCGCCGGCTGGCGCGATCAAGAAGTCCTCGCCGGCTGGGCGCTATCTTTTGGAAAACGCGGTCAATTTCGAGGACTTCAATTCCTACGGCTCCCGTCGCGGCAACGACCGGATCATGACGCGCGGGACCTTCGCCAATGTCCGCATCAAGAACCTGATGCTCGGCGGCGAGGAGGGTGGGAACACGATTTACCAGCCGACCGGCGAAAAGGTGTCGATCTACGACGCAGCGGTTAAGCACATCGCCGCGGGTACTCCGTTGATCGTCTTGGCCGGCCAGGAGTATGGCACGGGTTCCTCGCGCGATTGGGCGGCGAAGGGCACGAACCTGCTCGGCGTCAAAGTCGTTGTCGCGCAGAGCTTCGAGCGCATCCATCGCTCCAACCTCGTCGGCATGGGCGTGCTGCCCCTGCAGTTCAAGGAGGGCACGACCGCGCAGACCTTGAAGCTCGATGGCCACGAGACTTACGACGTCGTCGGGCTGAGTCCGGCGCTCAAGCCCCAGCAGGATTTGACGCTCAAGATCACGCGCAAGGACGGCTCGTGCGAGAACGTGCCGGTGCGCTGCCGCATCGATACCCCGATCGAGATCGATTATTATCAGCATGGCGGAATTCTCCCGTACGTGCTGCGCCAGATCATTGCCCGGAGCTGATTCCAACGATCAGGTCGGACGGCTCTCATACCCCGGTGCCGTCCGGTCATTCCCCCCTCTGTGCATGGCTGATGCCGTCAAACCGGGTTTTCTGATCGACGCTGATTCCGACCCTGTCGCCATCCGCGTCGTGGGGCGTGCCTCCTTTCAGAACAGCTCTTGCCTGCAGGACTTCTTGAACGAGCGTCTCAAGGCCGGGCGTGCTCGCTTTGTGATGGATTTCAAGGACTGCTCCACGATGGACAGCACCTTCCTCGGCATGTTGGCGGGGGCCGCGATTCAGTTGCGAAAACTCCCGGTGCCCGGTTCCCTCGTCGTCTGCCGGCTGAATGCGCGCAACCTCGAGCTTGTGCAGAACCTGGGGCTTCATCGTCTCCTGACCATCGATGATGGTTCCGGGGTGTCGTTCGCCCCGACTGAGGGCGCCCAACTGGACTGCGTGGGCCAGGCGAACGAGCTGGAACAGGCCCGCCGGGTCTTGCAGGCCCATGAGAATTTGGTGGCGGCTGATTCGTCCAATCAGGCCAAGTTCAAGGACGTCCTCACCTTCTTGCAGGATCAGGTCAGCAAGGGCTAAGGGGCGGGAATGGCGGTGGGTCCTGCTGCGAGGCAGGTAAGACAACCGTTGACCGACTCTAAATCCCGTTTGCCACCGGCCAATTGCGCCATTCACTCTGACCGATCATGGCCGTCGCTCCTGCTCCCGCCCCCCCCGCTTCCGCCCGCCTCTCGTTGCCCGATTCGGCCGGGCACTTCGGCGTCTACGGGGGAGTGTACGTTCCCGAGACCCTGATGACCGCGCTCTCCGACCTGACCGCGGCCTATGAGATTGCGCGGAACGATCCGGCATTTCAGTCGGAACTCAGGCACCATTTGAAGGAGTTCGCGGGCCGTCCGACCGAACTTTATTTTGCCGAGCGGCTCACAGCGCATTGCGGCGGCGCGAAGATCTACCTGAAGCGTGAGGACCTTCTCCACACCGGCGCGCACAAGATCAACAATGCGCTCGGGCAGGCCCTGCTGGCCAAGCGCATGGGCAAGAAGCGCATCATTGCCGAGACCGGAGCCGGTCAGCACGGTGTGGCCACGGCGGCGGTCTGCGCCAAATTTGGCCTCGAGTGCGTCGTGTACATGGGGGCCGTCGACATGGAACGGCAGGCACTCAACGTTTTCCGCATGCGGCTGATGGGTGCGGAAGTCCGTGGCGTGGAGGCAGGCCAGAAGACCTTGAAGGATGCGGTCAACGAGGCGATGCGTGACTGGGTCACGAATGTCCGTGGCACGCACTATATCCTGGGCTCGGCCCTTGGGGCGCATCCGTACCCGATGATGGTTCGCGATTTCCACCGTGTGATTGGCCAGGAGGCCAAGGAGCAACTCCGGCAGCGCGAGGGCCGCCTTCCGGATGAGATCATCGCCTGCGTCGGGGGTGGCTCCAATGCGATTGGCATCTTCTACGATTTTCTGGACGAAGCCTCTGTTCGGCTAATCGGCGTCGAGGCCGGCGGCCGTGGCATCAAACGAGGCGAGCACGCGGCCCGCTTTGAGGGCGGCAAGCTCGGTGTCCTCCAGGGTAGCAAGACCTACATCCTACAGAATCCGGACGGTCAGATCGAGCTCACGCACTCGGTCAGCGCCGGACTCGACTATGCGGCCATCGGACCGGAGCACGCTTACTACCGAGATCAGGGACGCATTGGCTATGCCTACGCCTGTGACGATGAGGTGATGGAGAGCTTTCAGCTGGTCTCGCGCCTGGAAGGCATCATCCCAGCCTTGGAGACAACCCACGCGCTCGTCCACGGACTCAAGCGCGCGAAGGAGATGCGCAAGGACGAGATCCTCCTGATCAACCTCAGCGGCCGCGGCGACAAGGATGTGAACCAGGTTGCGAAGATGCTCGGTGTGACCCTCCGCTGAGCGAGCGCGTGAGCCGCCCGGATCCCCACATGATATGAATTCCATGACCGGCTACGGACGCGCGTCCGGATCTCTGGGTGCCTTTACCCTTACCATTCAGGTCAGCTCGGTGAATCGGAAGACGCTTGATCTGACGGTCAAGGCGCCGATGGCGTGGGAATCGCTCGAGCCCGCAGTGGGTGAGCAGGTTCGTAAGGTTGCCGTGCGCGGCAAGGTCCACGTCGACGTCGAGCTGACCGGGGCCAAGGGCGCTGATGAGGTGGTCTGGGACGAGATTGCGGCGTCGGTGACCCTGGATCGTCTGGCGAATTTTGCGGAGAAGCAGGGTGTGGCTTTCACGCCGACCCCGGAACTCCTCCTGCAGATTCTCAATGCCCAGCGCGTTTCCTCCGAGCTGCCTTCGGCGGATGAGGCGGCTCCGCAGGTGACGGCGCTCCTGGCCGAGGCGCTGCGCGGATTCGCGGCCATGCGGGCGCGGGAAGGGGAGGCCCTGCTGGTTGATTTCCTGACCCGGCTTGCGACGCTTGGCCGGCACGTCCAGGCCGTGGCCGGGCGGGCGCCCCAAGTTCCGGCCGCCTACCGCGAGCAGCTGCACAAGCGCCTGCGTGAGGCCGGGCTTGCGCTGGATCTGGCGGACGAACGTGTGCTGAAGGAGATCGCCCTGTTTGCGGACCGTTGCGACGTGACCGAGGAACTGACCCGTTTGCGCAGCCACCTGAGCCAGTTTGAGGCCCTGCTGAAGGGTGGAGCCGAGATGGGGCGCAAGGCTGAATTCATCCTGCAGGAGATCGGCCGCGAGGTGCACACCATCGGCAGCAAGGCCAACGACCTCGACATCTCCCGCCACGTGATCGAACTCAAGAATGAGCTCGAGCGGATCCGGGAGCAGATCGCCAACGTGGAGTGAGCCGGGCCCGGCTGATCAGAATCTAGGAGCCCGCCGTCTCGGGCGGCTGGCGGAGGCTGTGGATCAGGTAGATCGCCACGCCGACGCAAATGCCGCTGTCGGCAATGTTGAACGTTGGGTAGATGTAGCTGCCGAAGTGAAAATCGAGGAAGTCGATGACGTGACCATGGACCATGCGATCGACCAGGTTCCCTACGATGCCGCCGCAGAGCAGGCCGAAGCTCAACTGGACGACCCGCAGGCGAAGGCCCAGTTCATGTCGCCAGAGGTAGATGGCCCCGAGCGTGACAAACGCGAGTAGCGCGAGAAACGTGCTCTTCCCGGCCAGCATGCTCCAGGCTGCCCCCGTGTTGCCCACGTGGACGAGATTGAAGAAGCCTTCGATCACAACAATGTTCCCGGGCGGACCATAGGTCCCGAGCGGCAGGCGGGCATTGATCCAGATCTTCGTGACCTGATCGAGAACGAAGACGACTAGCGCCAGCACCCACAGGAGCTGGTAACGGCGAACCCGGTCGATTTTTGGTTCTCGATTCTCGATTTTCGAATCTCCGGAAGGGGGCGGAGTTTCGCGGGGGGCGGAGGGAGAGGATGTCATCAATCGAAATTCGAAAATCGAAATTCGAGAATGGATAGCCTTATTCGTCGTCGCCGTCGTCGCCGGCCTTGGGGCCGTCTTCGCCCAGTTCGCCGAAGAGACCGGCTTGAGTGCGGGAACGATGCCGGTTGCGCTCAAGTGCCTTTTGGGCCTCGGCCGAGTACCGGGTGAACGGCACAGCCAGCAGGCGTTCCTTGGCGATGGGTTTCTGGGTGATCTCGCAGACCCCATAGGTTCCCGCCTTGATGCGCTGGATGGCGGCTTCGACCTCCGACAGGGCTTCCTGCTCATTCGAGACCAAGCTTAGCGCGAAGTCGCGGTCGAAGGTATCGGTGCCGGCATCGGCCATGTGCTGACCATAGCTGGAAAGATCTCCGCTGTCCTCCTTGGATGAACGTTTCAGTGTGTCCTCCGTGTGCTGGTCCAGCTGGCCGGTGAGGTGATTGCGGAGCTCGATCAGCAGCTTGTAGTAGCGGCGGAACTTCTCGGGGATGGAGTCCGCATCCGGGTCGACCGGGCGGGCCTTGCGCGGGTTGAACCCCAGAACGTCAGCAAGGGAGGCCGCCTTCACGTGGTTCGGCTTGGCGTTTTTGATGCTGAGATCAATTTTTGCCGCCGTCTTGCTCTTGGTGGGCTTGATGGGGTCGCTCTTCTCGCCCTTGTCGGTTACCGTCTTGGCGATTTCGCGAACCTCATCCAAGCTAAAGGCGATGGGCTTCGAGGTCTTCGCCTTGCCCAGGATGCGGCTCCGGAGTAACTCGCGCGCACTGCCCTTGGCCTCGGCGGCCGGGGCTGCAGGCTTGGCCGGCTTCTCAGCCTTGACCGGCTGGTTCGCCTTCTCGGCCTTGAC
>CAMAXB010000086.1 GCA_945862035.1 Opitutus sp. GAS368 | reverse complement strand
CCCCCCGTTATCATTCAGGCCACGAACGTTTGGTCCAACCAGAGGCTTGTGCCGATTTTCATCTTTTTTATCATCTTCTTCGTCGCTGCCATACTCGAAAGAAGGCCGGGATTCTATCCTTTTCATCGGAGGTGGATCGCCTTGGCCCTGGGAGTTGTTCTGCTGACCTGGTCTGGTTACCAAGGAGCGCGCTTGGTCAACGGAGCCCGCCAGCCGATCGCGATGGGCATTCACAGTCAGCGAATGCTCGCGCCTCATAATCTTGTCCTTACGCGCTATAGCTTCAGCCCGTTCGAGTCTGCCCCGGGTTATTTCAGCCACGGCTACATTGATCCGGTCTTCGAGCATCGCCTGCTCCACGAGGACGGAACGGTCATTGCGCATAATGGTGCCGCCACCGCGCGCCGAGGGAGTGCAAAAGAGAATGCCGACCTGCTGGCCGCCGGCGAGTTTGAGGCGATCAATGACAACGGATCCGTCTTCTACCCGATCCAGCCCAAGCTTGAACTGAATCCTGGCGAGCTGCTCGCCCTGCACATCAATCCCATGGCGGCACCAGAAAACGGGGTTCTCCAAGTCGCGGGAACACGACTCTTCCGCGAGTACCTGCTCCCAGATTCTGGAGTAGGCATCAACAATCCGCCCACCCCTTCTCCAACCGGATTTGGAACCACGGCGACCAGTTCACGCGTCATTTCGGTGCCTAATTTCGGGCCTGATCGTGAAACGATTGAGCTGACCGTGATCGCGCCGGAACGGGTAACCACTCCGAGTTTCCTCTTCGCCCGGTTTGAGCTTTGGCGCTACCGCCGCTCCGAACTCCCGATTGCCGTTCAATCCTGGGTTCCGTACCGACTCCTCACCGACGCCGCATCCTCCTCGTACTTGGAAACGCCCCGGGTTTGGCTGCCCGGCTACCGCGCACGCATCAACGGGAAAACCGTCCCGGCCGAGCGATCTGCCGATAATCGCGTGATGTTCAAGATCCCAGCCGGCCACGCCGACATTACCATCAAATATGCACCCCCGCTCCTCCTCGAAGTTCACTACTGGGTCACACTCGGAGGATGGGCCGTGTGCCTTCTTGGGCTGGGTGGCGTGCTGTTGGCGAAATCGGGGGAAAGAGAATCACCCACCTGATGCTCCGTTGCCACAAAATCCCCGGTGGAGTGGCGACACGAAAGCCTTGGCAAAAAGCGCCAGCCCTGTTTCGTGCCTAGCATGAAATGGATCATCGCAGCCGTGCTCGGCGTGGCCCTCGCAACTTTTACCTTCTGGCCACGTGAGGACATTAAGACGGCCTACGTCAACGGCCTGCCGGAATACAACCACCTCCCGGGACAGGAGTATATCTTCCAGTACGATTGCTACATCTTCAAGTTCACCGACCAAGATTCCTCGTGGCCGCTGGTCGGCGCCCGAATCACTGTTCCTGCCCTACCGGCCGAAGTGACTCCCGCCAACATTGGAGCCACCATCCCCGGCGTACGCATTCTCGGGGTGGTCCGAGTGGGCGAGCGCTTCAAGATCGCCTCGGTGCGGAGGCAGGAATCGAAGAGTGGGGCATCAATCAGCTTTGAGCTCCTGTTCATGGACGAAGCCCGGCGCGAGGAACCACGCATGGATGCCTTCTGGATCATGGACCACACTCCGGAAACGCGCGGTTTGCCTCCGACGATCCGTGAGGACTACGCCGTTGCCCGCATTAAGGCCTAGCTAGAACACATCCCGCATGATCTCCCCATGAATCTGGTCGTCACCGGTTCGAGCTCCGGAATCGGGCTCGCGCTCACTGAACATCTTCTGACCCGCGGGCACCGCGTTTGGGGCGTCGCCCGCTCCAATCAGTCGGGCCTCTGCGCGCGCCTCGGGGCATCGTTCCGCTCAGCGCAAGCCGACGTCTCCAACTGGGAGCAGATTTTTGCCGCAGCCGCCACCGTTGGCCAGGCATGGTCCCATCTTGATGGCATCGTGCTCTGCGCGGGTATCCAAGGCGAAGTCGGCCCCGCTCTTTCCGCGGATCCCGCGCGATGGTCTCAAACGGTCCGGACTAATCTCGACGGCACGTACTTTACGCTGCGGGCCTTTCACCCGCTGCTCCAGCGGGCGCCGCGCCGCGCCAAGGCGGTGTGCTTTTCCGGCGGCGGCGGCACCAAAGCCCGGGTGAATTTCTCCGCTTACGGCGTGGCCAAAACCGGGATCCTCCGCCTCGTCGAAACCATCGCCGCAGAGACCACGGATACCCCCTTCGATATCAACGCAATCGCACCGGGTGCCATCAACACCCGTCTGACCGACGAGGTCATCGCCCTCGGGCCCACCGCGGTCGGCCAAGCCGAGTATGACACCGCAGTGAAGCAAAAGGCCACGACAAGCAATGCGCTGGAGAAAACTGTCGGCCTCGTCGACTGGCTGCTTTCCACCGAGAGCGACCGGGTCAGCGGACGCCTGCTGGCCGCCGTGTGGGATCCTTGGGCCGGTCTGGGTAAGCACGCCAAAGCCCTCGCCCAGAGCGATGTCTACACGCTGAGACGGATCCTGCCGGAGGAGCGATCCCTAGACTTTAACGGCTGATTCGGCTGGAATGCGGCCGAACTCGACAGCCCCCGCCCAGACCGCAACGCTTGTTCTCCATGTCCGCTGCACCCTCTCCCGTCTTCGGCTTCGCCATCATTGGATGCGGTCTAATCGGCCGCAAGCGCGCCCAAGCCCTGATCACGATGCCCGGAGCGACTTTGCGCGTGACCTGCGACGTGCAGGCGGGCCGCGCAGTGGATCTCGCCAAGCTCGCCCCCGGTTGCCGGGCCTTGACGGCCCATGAAGAGGCGTTAGCGGACCCGTCGGTCCATGCCGTCATTATAGCGACGCTCAACGCAGCCCTCGCGCCCGTCGCCCTCGCGGCTGTCCGTGCGGGAAAGCATGTCCTCGTTGAAAAACCAGGCGCGCTGAATGCGGCCCAGCTGCGGATCCTTGCCGCCGCCGCGAAGGAAATGAATGTCCGCGTACGGATTGGCTACAACCATCGCTACCATCCCTCTTTTCAGCAGGCCCGCGCGCTCCTTGATTCAGGTGCAGTCGGTCCCTTGATGTACCTGCGAGCTCGCTACGGGCATGGCGGCCGAAAGGGCTATGATCGCGAATGGCGCGCCGATCCTGCTTTGTCGGGAGGCGGCGAATTGATCGACCAGGGCGTGCACCTCATCGACTTGGCCGGCTGGTTTTTCGGCGAATTCAGCCAAGTCGATGGCCACGCGACCACCAGCTTTTGGGACATGAAGGTCGACGACAATGCCTTTCTCAGCCTCCGGACCCCCGCCGGGCAGACGGCTTGGCTCCACGCAAGCTGCAGTGAGTGGAAGAATCTGTTCTCCCTTGAGATCTATGGCCGCGACGCCAAACTCGCAATCGATGGCTTAGGGGGCAGCTACGGACCGGAGCGACTCACCTACTACAAAATGCTTCCTGAGATGGGCCCACCCGAGACCACGATTTGGGAATACGTCCGCGGCGATGACTCATGGCGTCTTGAGACCGAGGCGTTCATCGAAGACATCCGCTTGCAACGCGAATCCAGACCGGGACTCACCGAGGGTATCCGCACGCTTGATATCGTCGAGGCGGTCTACCAAAAAAGCGGCTACCCCGTAAATACCGCCGGGCTTTGAACCGCCTTCGGCCCACCGAGCCCTTTTCCTTCTTCCATGATCATCACTCGCTCTCCCTTGCGCGTTTCCCTTGGCGGCGGCGGTACCGACCTGCCCTCCTACTATCGGGAGCACGGCGGCTTCCTTGTCGCCGCGGCAATCGACAAGTACGTCTACTTGACGCAGCACCGCACCTTCCAGCAGGAGATCATCATCAAGTATTCCAAGCTCGAGCGCGTGCAATCTGTCGACCAGATCGAGCACCCGATCGTTCGCGAGGCAATGAAGCTCACCGGCGTCACGGAACCGCACCTAGAGCTTACCTCAATGGCCGACATTCCCGGCGGCACGGGCCTCGGCTCCTCCGGCAGCTTCACCACTGCCCTGTTGAAGGCCCTGCACACCTACAAGAAGAACCTCGTCTCGCCGGCCGAGCTGGCGGAACAGGCCTGCGACATTGAGCTCAACAAGCTCGGCGAGCCGATCGGCAAGCAGGACCAGTACATTGCCGCGATTGGCGGTATCACGGCCTTCACCTTCCACAAAGACGGCCGCGTTGAATACCGCCCCTGCAAGATTTCCGAGGAGACCCACTTCAACCTTGAGGATAATCTTCTCCTCTTCTTCACCGGCTACTCGCGCAGCGCGTCATCAATCTTAAAGGACCAGAACGACAAATCCAAGAGCAACGACCAGGCGATGCTCGACAATCTGCACTTCACGAAGGAACTCGGCTACAAGTCGCTCGACTGCCTCGAAACCGGAAACCTCGAGGAATTCGCCCGGCTGATGGACGTCCACTGGCAGCGTAAAAAGGCCCGCAGCTCGGGGATGAGTAATGCGCACATCAACGAGTGGTACGACTACGCCATGGCCAACGGTGCTATCGGCGGGAAACTCATTGGCGCCGGCGGCGGCGGATTCCTCATGTTCTACGCGGGCGACAAGAAGAAACTGCGTCATGCCATGCGCGAGAAGGGGCTGCAGGAGGTGCGGTTCCGCTTCGACTTCGAGGGCAGCAAGGTTGTGGCGCAGAACTAGGCTGAAAATCTTGAAACCGTGAAATCGGTGAAAGCCGGAAAAGCGAACCGGGTGGGCGGTGAGCTCGAAGGGCGCACGCTGAGGTTTGCCGTGGCAGTACTTCGCTTTGCCGAGACCCTGCCGAACACGACAGCTACCAGGGTGGTAACCTCGCAAATGCTCCGTGCTGCCACTTCCGTGGGCGCGAATTACCGCGAAGCCAACCGTGCCGAATCAAAGGCCGATTTCATCCATAAGGTGGCGCTCGCCCTCAAGGAAGCAGCCGAAACGGAGTATTGGTTGGAGCTGTGCGCCGCCACCCAGCTGGGCACAGCCAGCACGACCGGAGATCTCCGCCAGGAAGCGAACGAGCTTATAGCCATCCTCACAACTATTCGTCACAAAGCTTCGCACTAGAGGTCGTTGATTTACTGTTTCTCATTTCATGATTTCACCCATTTCGAATTTTCCGGTCGCTCTCCTCGCCGGGGGCATGGCGACGCGCCTCCGGCCGATCACCGAGAAGATTCCCAAGCTGCTCGTCGAGGTCGCGGGCGAGCCCTTTTTCTCGCATCAGATCCGCCTCCTCAAGAAGCAGGGACTGACCCGGGTCGTGCTCTGCGTCGGCTACCTCGGCGAGATGATCGTCGAGCAGTACGGCGACGGTTCCAAGTGGGGGATCAAGATCGAGTACTCCTTTGATGGCCCGACCTTGCTCGGCACCGGCGGCGCCTTGATCCGGGCACTCCCCAAGCTAGGCGATGCGTTCTACATCCTCTATGGCGACAGTTACCTCCCGATCGACTACCTGAACGTCGGCCAAGCCTTCCGCGACTCGGGCAAGCAGGGGCTGATGACCGTGTTCGAAAACCACGGCCGCTACGATGCGAGCAATGTTTGGTTCCAGGACGGTCGCATCAAGGTCTACGACAAAAAAAACAAAGTGCCCGCGATGCACCACATCGACTACGGGCTCGGCCTCCTCAAGGCCGAAGCCTTGAGCGGCTGGCCCACGGACAAGCCGGTCGATCTGGTAGAAGTCTATCAGCAGCTCGTGGCCGGCGACCAGCTCGCCGGATACGAAATCGGCGAGCGGTTCTACGAGATTGGCTCACACGAGGGACTGGCCGAACTCGATCAGCTGATCCGCAACGGGCGTAACCCCGACCGAGGCGGCCAGCGCTAATCCGTCGACGGCGCTAGGGATTCACGACCCCATCCCAGCTCCGGACCGCGATGATATCTCCGGAGAAGCGCTCGGAGGCGGTGGAACCGCCGATTCGATTGACGCCGACCGTCACCTGGTCGGACCGGGCCAGGTGGGACGCGGCTTCCCGGTCCAAAACGATCCGACCATCAACCACCACCACCACCCGTCCGTTGAGGGCTGCCAACGAAGCCGGATCCCCGGCAGACGGCGACCAGTCCGGCGGAAACAGGAATCCCGCGGAGAGGTGAACGGTGAGTTCCTGCCCCGCCTGCACCGGAAAGACCTCCGAGACAAAGGCGCCGTAGCCCCAACGGTCGTAGCCGATCTGGATGCCGGCATCGCCTTGGTAAACCACGTTGAGAAAGTCCCCCGCCCCGGTCACCCCCGAGGTAAGGAGCGGCTCCGCCAGGCCCGAAGCCGGGAATCGCTCCGGCAAGCGTAGCGTGAACGTCACCGGACCGGAGTAACCCGACCACTCAGGGTCTCGACCAGCCAAGCGTTCCGCGATCGACGGCTTGAGCGCCATCACCTCGGCCCGCGTCGCGTAGGCCACGGCCTTGATTTCACCGGAAAACTCGGTCTTGGCGCTGGTCATGCCAATGCGGTTGGCGCCCAATGAAATCTCCGCGCGAGTCGAGGGGTGCTGCGCACCCCGAAAGGTCAGGACTTCGCGGCCGTCGAGGGCCACCACCACGCGGCCCCTCAGGCCGTCTGCGATCAGACGCTCCGCGGTCGGCTCGCCGTCGGCGGCCGGCAGAAACGATTCGAGGCTGAGCACGACGTCGTGCTCCTTTCCATAGTCAACCTCAAGCGGATCACTGATGGCCCCGCCACGACCCTAGCTGTCCACCCCAATTCGCAGCGTTCGCTCATCGACGTAATTAACGAAGATCATGTCGCCGGCTCCGGGTCGTCCCGTCGTGATCAGGGGCTCTGTCACTCCGGGTAGCTCAGACGGAAACCGGAGCCGCAGCCGCAACGGTCCAGCAGCGGGCGAATCGGGTCCGTCTGGCGCCGGCAGCCGAACCGGCAGTCGAATCAGACGCATGGTGATATCGTGCTCCCTGAACTCGAGCCGCTGTGCGCGGGAAAAGCCCTCGTACTGGTAGGGCTTGAACTGCAACGGGTGGCGGGTGCGCAGGATGACCTGATGCGCCGGTAAAGCCCGCCCGACTTCGACGCCCCAAAGATGGTACGTGCCGACGGTTCGGTACGCGCTGCCATCCGCGGCCTGCAGACGAGTGGCTTCCTCGCGGGCCGCGATTTGAAAGTCCGCCGGAAATCGCTGGGTCAGCGGACCGGCAAAATTGACTAATGCGAGGGCCACGCAGGCGAGTATTCCCCAAACCCAGCGCACCCGCGGGATCGCCAGAACCTGGCGCTCGGCCCATCGGTGGATCACACAGGCGCAGATCAGACACGTAAACGGAATCAGCGTTCGCACGAGGCGGCCGTAAACCACGAACACGGGCGCGACATCGGACAGAACCACGAGACCGCCGGTGATGACGAAAACGGCCAATGTCCAAGACGCTAACCGGTTGGGCGCCGCGCCACGCAGGATCTGCCCACACCCCACTGCCAGCCCAACGACCCCGGCGACCGCAAAGACACCCTCCGCATGCCACAAATACTCCGGAATGACCCAGTAGGCGGTCCCAAAATCTCCCTGAGTGATCGTGCCAGCATTTTCCCGCAGGTCCGCGAGGAGGTTGTAGCCAAGGCAACGTGCACTGACCAAAAACCCTAGCACGACCGCGCCAAGACCGAGCAACGCCCAAGCCGCCCGCCGCAAGGCCCCAGCCAGCGAAAGCGGGGTGGCCAGCACATGCACCGCCAGCACCGACGCACCCAACAGCCAGTAGCCGTTGTAGGTCAAAAATCCGCAGCCCGCCAACGCCCCAACCTCGAGGGAGTGACGCGCCCGATCGCCCCGCAGTCCCCGCTCAAGCGCAAACAGGAAGATGCAGAGTGCGCTATCATAGGGGAAGGAGTGACGGGAAAAATAGAGCAAGCTGCTGGCACATGACGCCAGGAAGGGCGCCAGCAGGGCCTCGCGCTCCCCGGCGCCCGCTTGTCGCGCAACCCGCCAGACAAGATAAATGGCCAGAACCGAAAAAAGGCTGAAGTAACTCGAGATCAGGAATGAGGATCGGCCAAAAATGGACTCGGCCAACGCCGCCGGAAGCCCAATCCAGCGAAAGAGGCTATGGTCCGCTTGCCCAAACAGCCAACGCCCCACTTCCGACCAGTTGCCAGCCACGGCGTGCTGCACCGCGTACTGGGATCCTTGAAACCTCGCCTCGTCCGGCCAATAGTCCTGACCTCCTTGGGCCGCGAGAAAGAGACGAAGGCCAAGGGAAACAAGCAAAATGAAAGCTAGAAACCCGCGTGCGCTCCTCATTAGGTAAGCACGGAGGCAGTCGCGTTGACCGGAGTCTGTCAATGATCCGCCTCCTTCAACTTGTTGATAACCATCACGTCGGGCTCAAGCAGGAGACACCGCCTCTTATTGGGGCTGGCGCAGCCCCTACTGTTTCGCCTTCGCGCAAAGCCGGCGTCGCCAAGCGCCAGATTGTTTGCCAGTTATTCCTTCACAATCCCCGAATTCTACCTCTACTAGATCCATGTCCTACTCCGTTCAGCACCTCAAGGAAACCGCCGAGATTGTCTCCCAGATCAATCCCGAGCACTGCGAAAAATGCGTCCAGGAACTCGTGGGCGTGCGCAATCGAGGCGGTCGCCTCTTTATTCTCGGCGTGGGCGGCAGCGCGGCGAACGCTTCCCACGCCGTCAATGACTTCCGGAAGATCGCGGGCCTCGAGGTCTATGCCCCGACCGACAATGTTTCGGAGCTCACCGCGCGCACGAACGACGATGGCTGGGCCAGTGTCTTCGTGGAGTGGCTCCGCGGCTCACGCCTCAACAGCAAGGACTGCCTCCTCATCCTCTCGGTCGGCGGCGGTAACCTGGAGAAGAACGTCTCACCCGGCTTCATTTCCGCCATCCAGCTCGCGAAGCAGGTCGGCGCGCGCGTCATCGGCATCGTGGGCAAAGATGGCGGCTACACCGCCCAGCAGGCGGATGCCTGCGTAATTGTTCCCACGGTCAACCCGAACAATGTCACGCCCCACAGCGAGGCCTTCCAGGCCGTGATCTGGCACCTCTGGGTCTCGCACCCGGACGTCAAGGTGAACCAGACCAAGTGGGAATCCGTCACGACGGCCAAAGCGTGACGGGGAGGCCGGAGGACGGAGGCTGGAAACCGGAATATCTCCGACCCGCACTTCCTCCCGCGCCGCTGTTCTCCCAACGCAGCCACCCTCCTTGCACGCTTCTTGCAGTCCCCCGTCTCCGGCCTCCGGCCTCCCCAAATCCCTCCGGCCGGCCGTCTTCCTCGATCGCGACGGCACGCTCAACGTTCAGGTCGTCCGCAACGGTAAGCCCTACCCTCCCGACACGGAGGCCGAGTTCACCCTGTTCCCGAACGCCGCGGAATCCTGCCGGCAGCTTGCGGCGGCAGGTTATGTCTTGGTCGTCGCCACCAACCAGCCCGACGTCGGCCGCGGCGATCAGTCCTTGGCCGTCGTTGAGGCCATGCACGCCAAACTCCAGCGCCTGATCCCCGAGATCGCGCACATCGAAGCTTGCTACGCCCCCGGCAAGGGCGAGACGCCACCCGATCCCCGCCGAAAACCCGGCCCGGGCATGCTGTTGGACGCGGCCAGCAACCTCGGACTTGACCTGACCCGCTCGTGGATGGTCGGCGACCGCTGGCGCGATGTGGACTGCGGCGCCAATGCCGGGGTCCGCACCGTGTTTATCGATTTCGGATATGAGGAACCCCTGCGCGCAAAACCGGACTTCACCGTGAAGACGCTGGCCGAAGCCGCCCGCATTATCCTTGCCCAGACCTGAACCCGAAAGCTCAATCAACCCCAACAACAATCCTATCATGAAGTCCCTCAACGACCTCAAAATTCAGCTCTACGCCGATGGCGCCGACAAGGCCGGCATCCTCGAACTGTACGCCAAGCCCTATATCAAGGGCCTCACCACCAATCCGACCTTGATGAACAAGGCCGGCATCAAGGACTACGAAGCGTTCTCCAAGGACATCCTGCAGACGGTCAAGTCCAAGCCAATCTCCCTCGAGGTCTTCACCGACGACCTCGTCGATATGAAGCGCCAAGCGCTGAAGATCGCGTCCTGGGGCAGCAATGTCTACACGAAGATCCCGATCACGAACTCCGTCGGCGTTTCCTGTCTCCCCCTGATCAAGGAGTTAGCGGCCCAAGGCGTGAAGCTGAACGTGACCGCCCTCCTCACGCTCAAGCAGGTGCAAGGGGTTGCCGAAGCGCTCAACCCCCAGGTTCCATCCGTAGTATCGGTCTTTGCCGGCCGCATCGCCGACACCGGGGTTGATCCGGGACCCATGGTACGCGCCTGCGGCGCCCTGCTCGCGGACCAGCCCAAGGCCGAATTGCTGTGGGCCAGCACGCGCGAAGTCCTCAACATCTTCCAGGCCGAGGACGCCGGCTGCGCCATCATCACGGTGCCGCACGACATTCTCGCCAAGGCCGCCAAGATGCTGGGCAATGATCTGACTGCCCTGTCCCTCGACACGGTCAAGATGTTCGCCAAGGACGCGGCGGCCGCC
>CAMAXB010000085.1 GCA_945862035.1 Opitutus sp. GAS368 | reverse complement strand
TTGCAAGTGACGCACGATCGCGACCTCGCGAACCGGGGCGCGGCCACTCAACTCACGGTAAACGAGGGTGCGCCGATCGTCACCATGCCGGGCGACCTGGGGCAGGATTGAAATGTCGAAGCCGAGTCCGACCAGCGACTTCACGGTCGCAATTTGCGCGCAGCGATACCCGATTTTAGGCTGAAAATCGTTGTCGCCGCAGAAGCGCTGGATCTGCGCCGTCAGGCTGCTCGAGTCGCCCAGAAGTACGAAGGTCTCCTCGGCGAGGTCCGCGGCGGTGACGGATTCCTGCGTGGCAAAGCGATGGGAGCGCCCCACTGCGAGCAGCAGCGGCTCGGTGAACAGCACCTCCACCGACAGGCGGTGATCCTTGATCGGCAGTGCAACCAGCGCGAGGTCGAGTTCCCCCACGACCACGGCCGAGACGATGTCGGCCCGAAAGGCCTCCAGCGTGTGAACGGTGAGATAGGGAAACGCGGTCTTCGCCCGGTCCAGGAGCTGCGGGAGAAGAAAGGGTGCCAGCGTGGGGATCGCGCCCACCACAATCGTGCGCTCGAGGGACGGCGCATCGCGCAATTCCTTGGCCGCATCGTCGACTTCGTCGAGAATTCTCCGCGCACGCTCGAGAAAGACGGCCCCCGCTTCGGTCAGGACCGCCTTGCGCCCGAGGCGATGGAAGAGCTTGTGCCCGAGTTCACCCTCCAACTTCATTATTTGTTGGCTGAGAGATGGTTGAGCGACAAAATTACGCTCCGCCGCACGGGTGAAGTTCCCCGTCTCGGCCACGGCAGTGAAGTAACGCAGTTGATGAAGCTCCATAGTTTTTACCTATGGTAACGATAGTATCAGAATATTTTAACTATTCCAGATGTACCGTATGATACGTGCATCCCCGCACACCTTGGTGAGCGGATTAAAACTAAATAAGAAAACGAACATGAAAAACGAACGTCTGAACTACACGCTGCTCGGTGGCACGGTTGTCGCCCTCGCCTGGCTCCTGTCTGGCGTCCGCGCGCCGATCAATGCTGATTCCTTTCTGGCCTACGTCGCAGTTGCCGCGACTTTTGCCATTGGAACCGTTGATTACCGCCTGACCGCCAAGCGCGCTCTGGCTCGCTAAGCGAACGAGCGTTGCAGTCATCCTGGCGGCTCGGAGCAATCCGGGCCGCTTTTTTGTGCCCGGAAAGATACGCGACCCGTTCTCCGCCCTTTGGCGCTGCGCGGTTCAGGCGGCGGGCACGGCGGGCGGAGATTCCCGTGGCGCGCGCTTCAGGAAGAGACCCACCATCGCAGAGAGGATCACGCCAAACACGGGGCTGAACAAAAGCTGCGCGCTTGCAATCCAGCCGGCGCTGGTGAGGAAGCGCATCATGGGCTCGGCCTGTTCGATCTGGGAGGCGGTCATGCGCGCAGACATTTCGGCCACCTGCACCTCGTACATCACTTGGTGAAACTCCGGATTGATGAACTTTCCGTAGACATACACCAACGCCCCGCTCATCGCGCCGGAGAAGGCGGAGATCAAGGCTCCGGTACCAATCGCCCGCCCGTAGCTGAGGGCCTGGTTCGGCGACTCCGCCCGAACTGCCTGCATGCCCAGCACGAGGGCGGCAATCGCCACCAGGCTGCCCGCCACAACGGAAACCACTTGGCCCGTCTGAAAGCGGGCGGGGTCATTGTGGTAGCCAAGCAGGGAGCTGAGCAGGATGATCAGGGCGTTCGCCAGCGACAGGCCAAATGCGTAGAGGAGGGCGGTCTTCATCATGATGCGTAAGGGTGTGGACGCATTCGCCATTTCCGGCAATGCGCCAATGACCAGTGGACGCGCCGCAGGATGAACGGGCGGGCCGCACCCAAGCGTCAGGAATTGTCGCCGTCGATCCTCCGGCCCAGTCTGCCCAAGGTTGAGCCCTCGCCCCGGCCCCCGCGTCTGGTTTGCGGCTCCGCCGCGACGATGCAGCCGGTGGCGAGGGTGCTCCCGTGCAGGGTGCCGCCGGCGCGGACAAAGGCTTAGCCGTCACCCTGCAGGCGCTGGAGGACGAAGCAGAAGTCGGGGCTGCGCACCTCGCTCGGGCGCGAGTAGCGCGAGAAAAACCAGGAAAAGAAACGCGGGCGAACGCCTCATGGGCGGAGAGTAACCAGGGTCACGCCCCAACCCCCGGATGTTTCGCCGCCGAGGCGCTACGAAAGCACCAGAGCCGAGCGACCG
Source organism: Opitutus sp. GAS368 (assembly GCA_945862035.1). GTDB lineage: Bacteria > Verrucomicrobiota > Verrucomicrobiia > Opitutales > Opitutaceae > CAMAXB01. The sequence goes on along the minus strand of CAMAXB010000085.1, from coordinate 8,344 downwards.
AGGAGGGCGTGGGTGGAGGTGCGCAGGGCCCTGGTGCCCTTGCCGTGGATGATCCGGATGGATCGCAGGTTTCGGCTCCGACACGCTTCGAGCTAGGCCGGGATCAGCACCCCGATCTCCGCGGGCCGGAACGTGTGGAGGTCGAGTTCGCCCGTGATCGGGATCGGGTGAGGATCGGGATCGTGGCCCATGGCGGACGGCTTCAGGCCACGGGGTGGATGCTGGGTCCGGGCTTGGGCGGCTCGGGTGGCCGGACGTTAGGATCGGACCCTGCGGGATCCCCTGCAGCCGCGGCCGGCGGCGGGGGCTGTGCGGCGGGCCGGGAGAGCGGCACCATGGCACTGTTGACCTCGTCCTCGACGGAGGAAGTCGCTTTGCGAATCTCGTTCTCCACGCCGGACGTGGCTTTCTTTACCTCCGCCATCACTTTGCCGAAGCCGCGCGCAAACTCCGGCAGCTTCTTGCCCCCAAAGAGCACGAGGATCAGGACCATGATCATCATGAGCTCCAGACTGCCGATTCCGTCGATAAAGGCGGGCGGCAGCAGCAGGGCGTGGGTGGTGGCGGTCATTGGATGGCGATGTCGACGATGAAGCTCTGGGACTGGCCTGGCGCCACCCACTGCAGCCCCGTCTTATTCTCCACGGCGTTCGCCGGCCCCATCCAGGGCTCAACGCAGTAGAAAGGCGAGTCATCCGCGAGGGTCCAGGTGACAAAGGTCGCCTCGGGTGACGGCACCCGGGCGGAGCCGATGCGCACCGCGATCTCGCCCGGTGCGCCGATCGGACCGAAGACCGCGGCGTTGTGCCTGAGCCCGAGGTGGAAGGTGTCGACCAGCGCCGGGTTGTTGAGCGGTTCCTCCAGTTTCAGCACTGGGCCCGACACGAGCCGCCCGGCGGCATCCTGCCGCAGCGTCCGGGTCGCGGGAATGCGGATGGCGTAGTTCGCACGTGTGTGTCCCTCGGTCCAGGGAACGGTGAAGTAGAAATGGTGGCCCGCCGACCAGGGGATGGGCCGGGTATCGTTGTTCACCAGCACGAATTCGCATGAGAGCCCGAGTGGTGCGAAACGGTAGATTACCATGAACTCGTATTCGAACGGGTAGGACGCCCGGGCCTCGGCGCCGGGCTTGAACACCGCGGCGAAGCCGCGTTCGTCGAGGCGTACGACCTGGAAGTCTCCCTGGCGCGCGAGCCCGTGCATGGGCATCGGCCGGCGGACTCCGTCGGGATCCCGCCAGAAGTGGATCTCGCCGGCATCAAACGTGCGGGCATTGAACGGAAAGAGGATCGGGTTGCCGCCGCGGATCTTGTGGAACTCGCCCGCGGGATCCTGCTCGGGCCAGTAGAGGACGTCGCGCACCGATCCGTCGCCGAGCGTCACGTTCCAGTTCATCAGACGCGCCCCGCGTTCGGGCAGGGCGAGGAAACTTGAGGAACCGACCCGCCACCGGGTGAGGGTGTGGCCTTGATGGGAAACTTTCTCCATGGACGCGCTTGGTGTAGGGTCGGGGGTGCGGTGCACGCAAAGGGATTTTCTGGAAAGCGGTCCCCGATTTATAACGAATTGGGTGACCGCGACGCTTGCAGCCGTCCGATCGGTGCGCCACAGTCCTCCTCCTGAACGTGAATCGCTGGTTCTCTACCGTCCTCCTAGTTTTGCTCGCGCTCCCCGCCCTGCTGGCGACCGAAGAGCCGGCCGCACCTGCCCCGGAAGCCCTGCCGACCAAGGGCCCGGTCTCCGTGGTGGTCATTCCGGTAAGGCAGGAAATTGCCAAGCCCGTACTCTACGTGCTGCGCCGGGGCCTCAAGGAGGCGATTGACCGCAAGGCCGACGTCGTGGTGCTCGACATGAAGACCCCCGGCGGTGCGCTCGACGTCACGTTCGAGATCATGGAGGCGCTCGGCAAGTTCCCCGGCCGGACGATAACCTTTGTCAACAACGAGGCGATCTCCGCCGGGGCCTTCATCTCAGCCATGACCGACGACATCTTTTTCGCGCCGGACGGCGTCATTGGTGCAGCCGCACCGGTGATGGCGACCGGTGGCGAGATCGACGCTTCCATGAAGCAGAAGATCGTCAGCTACCTGCGCGCGCGCGTCCGAGCCATCTCCGAGGGCAAGGGCTACCGCGGCCAGGTGATCTCCGCGATGATCGACGCTGACTTTGAGCTTAAGATCGGCGAGGAGGTACTCAAGCCGAAGGGCGAGCTATTGTCGCTCACCGCCTCTGAAGCCGCGAAGTCCTACGGGGACCCCGCGCAGCCGCTGCTCGCGGCGGGCATTGCGGCCGATGTCGAGGCGCTCCTCACGGCCGAATACGGCGCCAGCGGCTTCACGATGACGCGGCTTGAGGTGACGTGGTCGGAGGAACTCGCCCAGTATCTCAACCGCTTCGCGCCGCTCCTCCTCGGCCTGGGTCTGCTGGCGCTTTTCGTTGAATTCAAGACTCCCGGTTTCGGCATTTTCGGCGTCGCCGGCATCCTCCTGCTGCTCGTGGTGTTTTTCGGCCACTATGTCGCCGGGTTGTCGGGGCAGGAGCCGGTGCTGGTGTTCGCCCTTGGGGTGCTCCTTCTGGCGACGGAAGTTTTATTCTTCCCCGGTATCATCATAGCCGGTCTCACCGGCGTGCTGCTGATCCTCGGCTCTCTGGTCTGGTCCCTGGCTGACCTCTGGCCCAACGAGCCGGTCAGCTTCAACGGCGAGGTGTTTGCCGGCCCTTTGACCAATCTTAGCCTGGGCTTGGTGTCATCCGTCGTCCTCGCGCTGATGCTGATGCGCTTCCTGCCGAGGGGCTGGGTCTGGGACCGCATGATCCTCTCCGCGGCCGTGACCGGCTCCGCCGGGGAACGGACCTTCGTTGGTTCTGCGACCGCCCCCGGGCTGATCGGCAAGCGCGGCGTGGCCGTCACGCCGCTCTACCCGAGCGGGCAGATTGAAATCGATGGCCGTCGCTACGAGGCGCGGATCGAGTTCGGCTCCGCCGAACCGGGAACCGCCGTCATGGTGACCGACCAGACGGACTTTGGGCTCCAAGTGACCAAGGAGGTCGAATGAACGCGATTATCGTCCTCTTCGTCGTTGGCTTCGTCCTGCTGGCCTTTGAGGTCATTGTCCCTGGGGCTATTCTCGGGATCATCGGCGGCCTCGCCATCTTGGGCGGCGTCATTCTGGCCTTCATGGAGTACGGCAGTACCGGCGGCTGGACTGCACTGGGCGTAGGCGCGGTCGGCGGGATGCTCATGCTCGCGGTTGAGTTCTGGCTGTTGCCGCGGACACCTTGGGGCAAGCGGATGTTTTTGCGCGCCGCCATCGACGGCACCAGCCAGCCAGCCCCCGCCGAGGCCTCCAACGTCGTGGGCCGCGCCGGCGAGGCTCTGACTCCACTCTCGCCAAGCGGTCATGTGCTCATCGACGGCCGCCGCTACGAGGCCTTCTCCCGCTCCGGCCTGCTCCCCAAGGGCGCCGAGGTGCGGGTCGTGGGCTTGGACAATTTTCGTCTTATCGTCTCCAAACCCTAACTTAACTCCATGGACATCAAACTCATCCTCTTCATCGCGCTGGGTGTCATCGGCCTCGTGGTCGTTGGCATCTTTCTTTCGTTCTTCAGTGTGTGGCTTCGCGCCTGGCTGGCGGGAGCGTATGTCAGCCCGTTTGCCCTCATCGCGATGCGCCTGCGCCAAGTGCCTTATGGGCTCGTGGTCGACACGCGGATCACGGCCAAGAAGGCCGGCATCGATATCACCATCGATGATATCGAGGCGCACTTCCTAGCCGGCGGCAATGTTGTCCCGACCGTGCAGGCGCTGATTGCCGCCCAGAAGGCGGGTATTTCGCTCAACTGGAACCGCGCCTGCGCGATCGACCTGGCGACCAAGGGTTCAGGCAAGAGCGTCGTCGAGGCCGTCCGCACATCGGTCGACCCGAAAGTCATCGATTGCCCCAATCCCGAGGGCGGTCGGACCACGATCGACGGCGTCTCGAAGGACGGCATTCAGGTAAAGGTGAAGGCACGCGTCACGGTCCGCACCAATCTCGACCGCTTTGTCGGCGGCGCCAAGGAAGACACCATTATCGCCCGCGTCGGTGAGGGTATCGTCTCGACCATCGGCTCGGCCGAAACCTACAAGGTCGTGCTCGAATCGCCGGATAGCATCTCGAAAGTCGTGCTCGCGCGCGGCCTCGATGTCGGTTCGGCCTTCGAAATTCTTTCAATCGACATCGCCGACGTCGACGTCGGCGAGAACGTCGGAGCCAAGCTGCAGGAGGCGCAGGCCGAGGCAAACAAGAGCATCGCGCAGGCCCAGGCTGAAATTCGGCGCGCCGCGGCGGTCGCGGTGGAGCAGGAGATGAAGGCCCGCGTGCAGGAGATGCAGGCCAAGGTCGTCGAAGCGCAGGCCCAGGTGCCGCTCGCGATGGCTGAGGCGTTCCGCTCCGGCCGGCTCGGTGTGATGGACTACTACAAGATGGAGAATGTCCAGGCCGACTCCGCCATGCGCCAGAGCATCGCGAAGCCGGAAGGGGAGAAGAAGTAAGGAAGCGATAAGCCGTAAGCCGTAAGCCCCAAACGAGGGGCTGCGGCTCTTCCGGCTTGGCGCGCAGAACTTACGGCGCACCGCTTTTCAATCCCATGGACCTCATCCTCGACAATCTGCAGCTGCTCCTCGTGATCGCGGGCTCGGTTGCGTACTGGCTCAACCAGCGCAGGCGGGAGAAGAGCGGAGAATCGGCGGACTACGACGAGGACGGTATCCCCGAGAACCGGCCCACCGTCGCGCCCAATGCCGATGCGATGGAGGAGGAAGTGCGGACCCGCCGGATCCAGGAAGAGATTCGGCGCAAGATCGAAGAGCGCCGCAGCGGTGGGGCCCCGGCCCCCGTGCCCCCTCCGTTGCGCGAGGAGGCCCCCGCCTACGAGGTGCCGTCGGAGCCCGACTGGCGCGAGGAGGTAGCCCCGCGGTCGGCTCCGCAGCCCCCGGCGCTGGATGACGGTGTGCTGGGCCGGCAGCGGGCGTTACAGGAACAGCTCGAGGCGTTGGCGGAACGCCGCCGGGCCGCTTTGGCTGCGGCCCGGAACGATTCCCCGGTGACCGCTTCGGCCACGAGCGCGATGGCCGTGGGCACGGCGCCGCCCAAATCGGGCGCCCTGCTGCGTGACCTCCGCAATCCTGAGTCAATCCGCCGCGCGATCATCCTGCGTGAGGTCCTCGGACCGCCGCTCGCGCTGCGGTGAGCCGCAACACGCCCGGGTCATCGACGCTGGCTACAGGTCCGACCCGGGCGCCAAGCCGAGTGTCACGTATTGCGTGACACATAGCCTGGGCGGGGCGAGTGGGTGGAGGTGGGTGAGCGCACGGCGGAATTCCGCACCACGCGCCGCCCGGATTTTTCTTCAAAAAGGTGATTGTCACGGCCCGCGGTTGATTGCCCGGGGTCGGGTATAGCCGGGATCGTTGAGCCCGTTCGGGAGAGAAAGAAACCGGACGACCTGCTCCCGAGGTTGCGGACGCCAGCCCTTGGTCTGGTCCTCGCCCGCGCGGGGCCTCCGTCGTCGATGGGCCCGCGCCTGAGCGCGCCGAACCCTCAGCTCGCGCCGCTCTTCACCGCACGAACCGGGCTCCGCGAGCCCGGTTCCAACGCTTACTGCATCTCCAGCCGGCCCTGGCCCTTGAACTGGGTTGGATAGCGCTGGCCGCGGTACTCGATCTCAAGATTTTCACCGGCACTGGCCGTGATGTAGACCGGACCGGGCCAGGTCACATCCTGAGCCTGCCCGCGGACGAGCTGCCCGCGGAAGAGTTCCTCGCCCGCGGTGCCGTCGGCGTTTTTGCGGGCAACCGTCACGCTCACGGTGTTGAGCGCGATGAGTGTCATGGTGCGCTGCGCGGGCGTGGCGGCTGGCGTGGTGGCAGTGGACGGAGAAGGCGCGGGTGAGTCGCTGCTGGTCAGGGCTCCAACCCCCCAGATGATCAGCACCACCGCGAGGATGGCCCCGCCGAGGAGCGCACCGCCCTTGATCAGGAGATCGCGATCGATCTGCGGACCGGACGCGCGAGGGACAAAGGTCGCGGGATTGCGTGAGCCCGCCTCGGCCTGGGGACCACCCGCGGCGGCGGAATCGGCCGTCGCCGGCTCCGCGGCGTCCTTGGCCGAGGCGACCGACAGATCCATGCGACCATACAGTTCCCGGCTGATCGAGCGGGGCTTCGCCGGGCCGAGACCAAGCGCATTGTAGTCGGAATTGATCTTGTCGGAGGAAAGCTTGAGGTAGGTCGCGTAGGTCCGGAGAAAGCCTCGCACGTAGATCTCGGGCAGATTGATGTCGAACTGGTTGCCCTCGAACTTGTGCAGGTAGTCGCCGCGGATCTTCGTCGCCTCGGCCGCCTCGCGAATGGAGATGCCTTTCCGTTTCCGGGCTTCCTCAAGGCGTTCACCAATAGTCTGCATACTGACGAGTTAGGTGAAACCGCGTCGCATGTGAAGACGGAATTCAGCAACCGGTCACGATTCAGCGTTTTTTGGGGGGTATTCGCCACGGAAGAGGTGGAAGGCTGAGGCGGCCCGCGAATCACGCGGATTTCTACGAATACATTCCCGGATAAACCACGGAACACACAGAACACACGGAAGGATACCAGTCCTCCGATCCGTTTCCGTGTATTCCGTGGTTACCGCATCAGATTCAATCACGGAGACTCGCGGGCAGTCGCCGACCCGGCCCGGCCCAATCAAAGCGTGTCGAGGTCCTTGAGGATCTCGCGGGGGCTGGAGCCGTTCTCCGGCCCGACGATGCCCTTGTCCTCCATCAGGTCCATGATGCGGGCGGCCCGGTTGTAGCCAATGCGTAGTCGGCGCTGGATCATGGAGGTGGAGGCGCGCTTGGTCGATTTGAGGACGTCCAGCGCCTGCTGGAACAGCTCCTCGTCGTCGCCCATATCACCGTCGTCGCCACCGCCCTCGCCATCCTCGTCCTCCTCGGCCGCGGCGCGGTCGATCTGCTGCTGGACGGACGTCGCGTACTGCGGCGGGCCGTTGACCTTGAGGAACTCGACCAGTTCAAGCACTTCCTCGTCCGAAACAAAGGCGCCCTGCGCGCGGACCAGGCGGGAACTGCCCGGGGGCGAGAAGAGCATGTCGCCGCGACCGATGAGGGTGTCAGCTCCCTTGGTGTCGAGAATGGTGCGGGAATCGACCTGCGAGGCGACCTGGAAGGCGATGCGCGAGGGCAGGTTGGCCTTAATCACCCCGGTGATGACATTCACCGAGGGGCGCTGGGTGGCGATGATGAGATGGATGCCGGCCGCGCGGGCGAGCTGGGCGAGGCGGGCGATGCTCGTCTCGATCTCCGCGGGGGCTACCATCATGAGATCCGCGAGTTCGTCGATGATCGCGACAATGTACGGCAGGCGCTCTGGGAGCGGCTCGCCGTCGTCCAGCGTGCTTGGGTCCACACCCTGCAGCGCGCCCTGTTGCTCCAGGGGAGGGAAGTCGGGCTTCGCACCCTTCTTGCGGCCGTTGAAGCCGACGATGTTGCGCACATTGCACTTCGCGAACATCTGGTAGCGCTGCTCCATCTCATTGAGCAGCCACTTGAGCGCGCCGGGCACCTTCTTGGGCTCCGTCACCACCGGGATCAGCATGTGGGGGAGCGAATTGAAGATCTTCAGCTCGACCACCTTGGGGTCGACCATCAGGAGGCGGACGTCCTTGGGGCTCTTCGAGTACAGGATCGAGGCAACGATGGAGTTGATGCACACCGATTTGCCGGAACCGGTTGCGCCGGCGATCAGCAGGTGGGGCATCTTGGTCAGATCCGAAATGAGCGGCTTGCCCGAGACATCCTTGCCCAGCGCAATCGGGAGCTCGGCCTTCGCGCCCACCCAGTCCTCGGCCTCAAGAATCTCGCGCATGCCGACCGGGGTGGGGTGCTGGTTGGGCACCTCGACGCCAACCGCGGCCTTGCCGGGAATCGGGGCGAGGATACGGACCGACTGCGCGCGCATTCCGAGCGCGATGTTCTTGTCGAGACCGGCAATCTTTTCGACGCGTACGCCGGCCGCAGGAGCGACCTCGTAGCGGGTGATGACCGGTCCGACATGGATCTCACCAAGCGTCACCTCGACTCCGAATTCGCTCAGGATGCGCATTAGGTTCTGCGCATTGCGGGCGTGTTCCTCCTCGGAGTTCTCGGCCGAGGGCCGGACTTGTTCCTTCAGGATGGAAAGGGGCGGGAACGTGTAGTGTTCGTCGTTGCTCTGCGGGAGGACGGTGACCTTGGCCTTCTTGGTCTCCTCGGGCTTGACGATGTTGAGCTCGAGTTTGCCCGTCGCGACGGCGAGCGCCTG
>CAMAXB010000084.1 GCA_945862035.1 Opitutus sp. GAS368 | reverse complement strand
CTTGGTCTTGCGCAGACCCTGAACGCGCTCGCCTTCCTTCCACTGCCCGCGGCGCTTGAGGATCTCGACGCGCTCGAAGCGCTTCAAGACGTTGCGCTTGATGACGATACCGCTGCTGCCTTGGAGGCTCTTATGCTGGGACATGGCGTGTAAAAAGGTGAAGGGACGGGTTAAAGAGGAATTGAAGTAGAGTTCGCCCGCGCCCATGACAAGTATTTTTCGGCAACATGTTCAGCCTCCACCACCACCCATTCCGGGGTCGAGTAGGGGTGGCGGCTGGTCATCCAGGCCTCGAGTTCCATCTGGCGTTCCGGGAGGAACTTGATGGTCAGGCGGTACTCGACGGCCCGCTGGGGCCGGCCCTCCCAGCGAAAATGGGAGATGAGAGGGCCATCGATTTGCACACAAGCGGCGAGACGCGCCTCAACCAGGCCCGCCGCCAAGCTCTCGGCGAGGGGCGCGCTGTCCAGACTGGTCCAGGCAATCAGCATGGTGGTAGCAAGACGGATCGGACCCTTGGGGGCAAGCCGGGCGAGTTTGCCCTTGACGGAGGGCGTGGTGCGCCTTGGCCTACATGGTTTACCAGCAAGCTCCTTCCTTTCATGCGAGACGATTACATCAAAGAAGCGCTCCGGACCGTTCCCGATCCGAACATCCTCATCAACGTGGTATCCCGCCGCGTCAAGCAGCTCAAGCGGGGCAGCCGCCCGCTCGTCGAGTCGCTTGAGAAGCTCGCCCCCGAGGATGTCGCCCTGCGCGAGATCATCGAGGGTAAGATCAGCTTTGAGACTGCCGCGGCCTGACGCCGGCCGATTCCTCCTTTTCCCGACGGGCGGCTCCGCGTTGGCGGCGCCGCCCTTTTTATTGAATCCGAAACCCGACGATGGCTGCCGCCAAAAAGTCCGACGGTGCTCCCCGCATCACTGAAATTCGCAATGCCAAGGCGCTGCGCGACTTTGCCGTGGAGGAAAAGTTTGAGGCGGGGCTGGCCTTGCGTGGGACCGAGGTGAAGTCGATCCGCGCCGGTCGGGCCAATATCAACGATGCCTTCGGCAAGGTGCACAAGGGTGAGCTCTGGCTCATGAATGCGCACATTGACGAATATGCCTTCGGCTCAATCTACAACCACGAGTCCCGCCGCACCCGGAAGCTTCTCCTCCACAAGCACCAGATCCGAAAGATCATCCAGGCTCTCGAGGTCGCGGGCCTCGCGCTCGTGCCGCTGCGCCTCTATTTCAAGGGTGCGCTGGTCAAGGCGGAGATCGCGATCGCCTCGGGCAAAAAACTTTACGACAAGCGCGACGATCTTAAGAAAAAGGTCGTCATGCGCGAAGTCGACCGAGCGCTCAAGCAACACCGCTGATGTCCACCGGCTCCTCGATCACCGTCCGGGTTCCGGGCAGTACCTCCAATTGCGGCGCCGGTTTCGACACCTTGGGGCTTGCCCTGACGGTGTACAACGAGGTGATCGTCGAGCCCGTTGCTGGCACGGAGATCGCCGCGCGCACCGAATCGGATCGCGCCGCCCAGAACATGGTGGAGGCCGCGGCTGCCGGCTTTCACGCCGCGACCGCGACTCCCGCGCAGGGTTTTGTGTATGCCATCACCGGTGACGTTCCGGCGGCCCGCGGGCTTGGGTCGAGTGTCACCGTGCTGGCGGGAATCGTGGCGGCCCTCAATGCGCTCCACGGCTCGCCGTTGTCCCGCCACCGCCTGACCGCGATCGTGACCGCGTTGGAAGGGCACCCGGACAACGCTGCCGCCGGGGTGCTCGGGGGATTCTGCGTGGCGCGATGCGATCCGGCCACGGGGGCTTATCTCGACACGGTCCGGGTGGCGGTCCCGGCCGAGGTGGCCTTTGTGGTGGTCTCTCCCGCGGTCGAGGTTTTGACCAAGCAGTCGCGCGGGGTGCTGCCGGCGACGCTGCCCTATTTTGATGCGGTGCGCAGCATCAACAGCGCGACCTTTCTGGCCGCGGCCATCGCGACCGGTGAATTTGCGAAGCTGCGCCACGCGGTCGGGGACTTCATGCACGAGCCCTACCGGCTGCCGGGAATCCCGGGTGGCCGGCCTGCAATCTCGGCGGGCATCGCCGCCGGAGCCTACACGGGATGGTTGAGCGGGAGCGGTTCCAGCGTGCTGTGCGTAACCGACCACTCCACGGCGGCGGAGGTTGCCGCGGCCATGAGCCGCGCGTTTGCGGAGGCGGGGCTGCGCTCGGAGGCGCGGATCCTGCAGGCGGACAATGACGGGCTACAGGTGGTCTGATCCCTGCCTGCCGTCGGGGCAAATCAGGGGCCTCGATCCACGGCTGGAGCGGCGCGTTGCGCGGCGGGGGAGCTGGAAGCTCCCGCTACCTTACGGTCTTGGCCTCGATCCACGGCTGGGGCGGCGCGTTGCGCGGCGGGCCAGTGCGGGCTGATCTCGTCGACGAGCACGCGCCAGCTCAGCGGTTTGGCCAGAATGGCTCTGCGGCGGGTGATGTCGGAGGATTCGTTCTGCTCGCGTTCCCTGCGATGTCCCGTGACGTCGATCACAGATCCTTCCGGAGCGATCAGCTGCGATCGCCGGATGAACTCGATCCCATTGATCCTAGATTCCGCAGGAGTCAGTGACGATCAGTCCACGTTCAGATTCGGCATGGCCTCCAGCGCCGCCAACGGTCGATTGAGGGTCTGGATGGGCAGGAGAGCGATTCGGCCCAAAGCGCTCCCAGCAGATAGATCAGGGTGGGACTTTTCGTCGTCACCGATCACAAGGGTTTTGGCCGACGGCGAACGGATCGGGCCGGCCAGGGGGAGTGCGCTGTAATCCATTGGCGTTAAAGTGGCAAACAGATGTCTGGCGGCTTTTTGTCCGTCCGCCAATCTGTCGGCGTGTTGCATCTTGTCCTCTTCAATCCCGAGATTCCCCAGAACACGGGAAATGTCGGGCGCCTGTGCGCCCTGACCCGATCAAGGCTCCATCTCATCCATCCGCTCGGTTTCCAGATCACCGACCGTCATCTTCGGCGCGCCGGGATGGATTATTGGCGCGCATTGGATGTGCAGGAGCATGCGGACTGGGCGGCATTCCGGGCGAGTCCGCTGGGGCCCAAGCGTCTTTGGTTGCTGACGACCAAGACGGAGCAGAGCTTCTGGGAGGTAGCGTATGCGGACGGCGACGGGCTGCTTTTTGGCAACGAGGGCCACGGTGCGCCCGAGTGGCTGCACGCGGAGGTGGGGGCGGCGCAGCGCATCACGATTCCCCACGCGAACGACAGCCTGCGTTCCCTGAACCTCAGCACCGCGGCCGGCATCGCCTGCTACGAGGCGCTGCGACAAGTCGGACTGCCGGGGGCCTGAAACGCGTTCCGGGCGACCGCGGAGCGGTGGGCTGGACGGGTTGCGCCGCCCTCAGATCTCTCCGAGACGGATGCAGGCGACCTCGCGGGAGCCGCTCGGAACCAGCGGGGGAAACGCGACCTTGCATTTTTCCTGCGCATGCGGGCAGCGTGGGTGGAAGGCGCAGCCAGCCGGGGGATTGATTGGCGAGGGCGGATCTCCGGCCAGGACGATGCGCTGGCGGGACCGCTCTGCATCGGGGTTGGCGGTGGGAATCGCGCTGACGAGCGCGCGAGTGTAAGGGTGCTGCGGATGATCTATGACGTCGGCGGCGGGCCCGAGTTCAACAATCTTGCCGAGGTACATTACGGCGACGCGATCGGAGATGTGCCGCACCACGGATAGGTCGTGCGCAATGAAGACTAGGCTGAGCCCCATTTTCCGGACCAGTTGCGAAAGAAGGTTGAGGATTTGCGCCTGGATCGACACGTCCAACGCCGACACCGGCTCGTCGGCGATGATGATCTTGGGGCGCAGGGCAAGCGCGCGCGCGATGGCGATGCGCTGGCGCTGACCGCCGGAAAATTCATGCGGATATTTCTGCATGAAGCGCGGGGCCAGGCCGACCGTCTTCATGAGCTCGGTCACGCGCGCGACGACCTCATCTCCCTTGCACACGCCATGAACCAGCAGCGGCTCGGCCAGGGCGGCAAAGACGGTCATGCGTGGGTTGAGGGATGCGTAGGGATCCTGAAAGACCATCTGCAGGTCGCGACGCACCACGGTCATTTCATCCACGGAGCAGGCCGTCAGGTTACGTCCCTCGAGGACGACGGTACCTCCGGTGGTGGGCACCAGCTGCATGATCGTCCGGGCGAGGGTGGACTTGCCGCAGCCTGACTCGCCCACGAGCCCCAGAACCTCCCCCCGCTTGAGCGCGAGATTGACGCCGTCGACCGCCTTGACCGTGCCCACCTGCCGACGGAACAGGAAGCCCTGCTGGATCGGAAAATGGGTGCGAACGTCGTTGAGCTGGAGAATCGCGTCGTCCATGGTCAGGTGAGTTCGCCGGCCTGCACGCGGAGGCACGCCTGGCGGTGGCCGGGAGCAAGCTCGGCGAGTGCCGGATCCCGCTGGCGGCATGGGTCCTGCGCGTGTTCACAGCGGGGGGAAAAGGCGCAGCCGGCGATGGGCTTCGAAACGTCCGGGGGCAGGCCGGGGATCGTGAAGAGGTCACTGCCCTTGGGTTGCAGGCCCGGAATCGAACGCTGGAGCGCGCGGGTGTAGGGGTGGCGGGGGTGGTAGAACAGGGTGCGGGTGTCGGCGCTTTCGACCACCCGGCCGGCGTACATCACGAGAACACGGTCACAAAGGCCGGAAACAACGCCAAGATCGTGGGTGATGAAGATCACCGCCATGCCGAGTTCCTTTTGGAGACGCTTGATCAGCTCGAGGATCTGCGCCTGCACCGTCACATCGAGCGCGGTGGTCGGCTCGTCGGCAATGAGCAGCTCCGGCTTGGTGATGAGGGCCATCGCAATCATCACGCGCTGACGCATGCCGCCGGAAAACTCGTGCGGATAGTAGTGGATGCGGCGGGCAGCGTCGTTGATCCCGACTGCTTCCAGCATGGCGAGCCCTCGTTTGATCGCCTCGTCTTTGGTGATCTTCTCGTGGATCATCAATGGCTCGATCAGCTGCTCGCTTACCCGCAGGTACGGATTGAGCGACGTCATCGGATCCTGGAAGATCATGCTGATCCGCTTGCCGCGGATGCCGCGCGCCTGCTCGGGCGAACAACGCAGGAGATCGACGCCGTCGAACAGTGCAGTGCCGCTCTCGATCCGCCCGGGCGGCTGGGGAATCAAGCCCATCATGGAGTAGCAGGTCACGGACTTTCCTGATCCGGATTCGCCTACGATGCCGAGCGTCTCCCCGCGATCGAGGCTGAAGCTGACTCCGTCCACGGCGCGATACACTCCATTGCGGGTGTGGAAATACGTGCGGAGGTCTTGGACGGTCAGGAGGGCCACGGGGAGGAAAGCAGAGAAAAGGGAGAACGGGAACGCCGCGATGCCGCAACGCTAAACGCTGGATTCGAGGGCGGCCCGGACGGTGGCGGCGACCGTCTGGGCCTGCAATGCGGCAAGGTCGCCGCCCCCAGTGGGTGGGCAATCGGGGGGCTGCAGCGGGTGTCGGGGGGCTGCGAATACAGGACCGGTGCGCACAGGGTTGGTCGGGCCGAAGAGCACGACCACCGGCACCCCGAGCGCGTTGGCGAGATGCATCCCGCCGGTATCGTTGGTGACCAGCAGATGGCAGGACTGCAGACACGCGATGTAGGCGGGGAGATCTGTCTGGCCGGCAAGGTTCCGGACGCGCGAGGGGTCAAAGCCGGCGGCAATGACGTCGGTGATCGCGCGGTCCGCCTGGGTTCCAAGGAGGGTGAAATGGGCCGCGGGCAGCTCGCCGATCAGCTCACGCCAGCGTGCGACTGGCCAACGCTTGGCGGGGGTGTTCTCCGACCCGCAGATCAGGCCGATCTGCGGAGGGGAGAGTGGAGCGGGGTCCGGGCGGGGCGCCGGCTCGAGCACGGGCGGCTGGATTAGTCCAAAGTGACGGAGGAATTTTTCCCAAAGCTCGATTTGGTGGTGCTGGGCCTCGTCGAAATCCTCCGGGACCGGAAAGGCATCGGTCAGCAGCGCGCGGCGTTTTCCCGGTCGCAGGATCCCAAAGCGCTGCGGGCAGCGGGTCAGCCAGGCTTCGAGGTCGCCGCGGGTCGAGTTGGTGAAGAGCAGGTAGGCATCCGGATGTCGGCGGCGCAGGCGCCAGAAGTGCAGAAAGTATCCGGCCCCACGGGCGGGGAGGGCCTCATAGCGGTCACCGGCTGCCCAAAGCTTCATCAACGGCGCGAATCCGGCCTTGCCGATCAGCGTGAGTTCGGCGTCGGGCCGCGAAACCCGGATGGCCCGCAGCAGCGGCAGCGCCATGACCACATCACCCAGCCAGTTGGGCAAGCGGACAAAGATCCGGTCCTTGCGCGGAACGGCGGCGAGCCCGCGTGCAGCGAGGTCCTCGGGGAGCAGGTTGCGCTTGGCCTCCAGCCGCAAGCGACGGCAGGGAATGGTCTGCGTTCGCCAGCGCGCGTGTGACCAGAGCCACGAGGCGCAGAGATTGTCGTCCCCGGCCAGCCGGGACTCCAGCCAGCGGTTGAGGGCGAGGGTGACTCCGGGGACCGTGCGGTCGTGGGCCACCGGCTGCAGATTGATTTCGATGCGCCAAAACGCGTGCCGCCGGGCGAAGATCGCGACAATGTCGGCATCATATTTTGCGGCCATCAGGCCAGGCAGTTCCGTCGTGGATGCGATGCGTCCAAACAGGGTCGAGAGGGCACCGGTCTCGCCGGCATTTTGGTCGAAGAGCACGCCGACCACGCCGCGTCGGCGGAGGATCTTCAGGGCTTCCTGAAAGCCGTCTTTGCGCGACAGCAGCTTGATGCCGAAGCGCTCGCGGGTGCGTTTGACGTAGGCATCCATCTGCGGGCTGCGCAGGGGGCGAAAAATGGTTCCGAACTCGGGCAAGGGCGAGAAAAGGCCAATCCAGGTGAGGCTCTCCCAGTAGGCAAGATGGGGTGCAACGACCAAAGTGGCCTTGGGGTCGCTGTTCCAGCGGCCCATGATGGCCAGGGCCTCCGGGGTGAGGTGCGCGATGGTCCGGATCCGCCGCTCCGATAAGTAGGGCGAGGCGAGCGACAACAGTCCGGTTTCGACCAGACGGCGGCAACTTTGCCGCGCGATGCCAACTTGCCAGGAGCGCGCGCGTTCCGGAAACGCGTGATCGAGATTGGAGAACAGCACGCGCCGGCGACGGGGAATCAGTGTGAGGATGATCTCGCCCAGCGCCACGCACCCGCCGCGCAGCAGCCATTCAGGCAGCAGGGCCACGATCCGGCCGAAAAATTGAATAAAAATGGGCCCCACGCGTTGCGCTCGTCAGATATGCAATTGATTTTGTGCGAACATCTCCCATCAAACGTGACCCTCCGGTGCTGCAAAGCAGAATCGGAGGCAAATCCATGACCCGGCTCCTCATCCTCAACTCCTCAAACCTCGCGGACATTGTCCACAGCCTCCAGGTCGCGACGTCGCTGAAGGAGCAGGTGACGGACTTGGAGATCACAATGGTGGTCCGGGATTCGTTCGCGCCGATCGTCCGGGCATGTCCCGCAGTGGCCAACACCGCCGTCTTCTATCGCCAAGGGGGCGTGCTGGCTTTTCTCCGCCTTACTCGTGAATTACGCCGCACCCATTTTGATCTGTTGTTCGATTTTCAGGGCCTGCTCCGCACTGGGCTGATGGCTTGGCGGGCCGATGCGGGACGAAAAATCGGTCGCAGCGATGCGCGTGAACGGGCCGGCCTCTTTTACGACGAGCAGGTGCCGCTGCCCGCTGGCGGCCGTCGCAGCCACCCCATCGAGATCCTCCTGCAGTTCTGTCCATTGCTTGGCGCAAAGGCCGAGCTTCGCGGCCAGCTCGCGTTCCGCGAGGTCGCCGGGCTCAATCTCGATTTTGCTCTCGGTCACGGACGCGGACGTCCGATCGTGATGTTTCCCGACAGCCGCCGTCCCGAACGTTGCTGGCCGGGCTTCAAGCAGCTGACGGATCTGCTCCTGCGCGAGGACCGGACGCGCCGTGTGGTGTGGGCAGGCTCCCACTACCTTCCCGACAAGGACGCGTTTCCGCCGGGCCAGTTTCTGAACCTGACCGGTAACACGAGCGTCGTCTCGCTTCCCGCGCTGGTGGGAAACGCGGCCTGGGTAATCGCGAACGACAGTGGTCCGCTCCACCTCGCCGCCGCGCTCGGCGTGCCGGTCTTGGGGATCTTTGGGCCGACCGACCCCCGGCGGCACGGGCCTTATCCCCTGCTGGCGCCGACCAATCATGTGATCCAGGCGCCAGTCGGTGATTTGCGTCTGCTCCCGGCCAAGGAAGTGTACGCCCGTTTCCAGCGATTGGGTGCGCCCGCCCGCCGAACGCTGGCGAGTTCCTAGGCAGGATTGTCCCCGGTCCTGCTGCCCGCCGAAGCCCTAGCCGGGTCTTGCACCGTGCAAGGCGGTGATTCCCTGCCCAGCAGGGCACCGTGTCCGGTCCGTCATTCCCACCGTCGTTTTCTCGGCAATCCCGCTGCAACGCG
Source organism: Opitutus sp. GAS368 (assembly GCA_945862035.1). Lineage (GTDB taxonomy): Bacteria > Verrucomicrobiota > Verrucomicrobiia > Opitutales > Opitutaceae > CAMAXB01. The sequence goes on along the minus strand of CAMAXB010000084.1, from coordinate 2,110 downwards.
AACCGGCAACGAGCAAAAAAGCGAAGGCCTCAGGCGACACTCGGCCAGAGACTCCGGCTCGAGGACTTTGCCGCGGGGAGGGTCCGGTCAGAATTTGCGTGAGTCGGGGCGGGGGAGCGGTTTTGCTTGTCCGCCATGCTTGATCCCAAACTCATCCGCGAATCGCCTGATCTCGTCCGCGCGGCGATTGCCAAGAAGCATCTGGATGCTGATCTGGACGCGGTGTTGGCGCTGGATGCCAGCTGGCGGGCCCAACTGCAGGACGTCGAGGCGCTCCGTTCCCAGCAGAAGGCGGCCAACACCGCGATGGCGGCGCTGCCGAAAGGCTCGCCGGAGTTCCTCGCCAAGGTTGCGGAGATGAAGGGCGTATCCGCGCAGGTCAAGGAGCGTGAGACCGGACTCAAGGAGATCGAGTCGCGCTGGCATGAGGCGCTACTCAGCCTGCCGAACCTTCCCCATGTGTCGGTCCCGGCGGGCCGGACCCCGGATGACAATGTGGTCCACGCGACGCACGGCTCGATCGAGTCCCTCTCACCCGACGCCGTGGCCCACTGGGAAATCCCCGGATTTGAGCGCCTGTTCGACTTTGCGCGCGGGGCGAAGGTCACCGGAGCGGGCTTCCCGTTCTATGTGGGGGATGGCGCCCGCATCGTGCGGGCGCTGCTGCAGTTCTTTTTGGACGAAGCGGGCAAGGCCGGCTACGTCGAGGTCAACCCGCCGATCTTTGTGAACGCCGCCAGCGCGACCGCGGTCGGTCAGCTCCCGGACAAGGAAGGACAGATGTACCAGACGGTCGAGGACGGCCTGTATGCGGTGCCGACGGCGGAAACGCCCCTGACAAATTTTTTCCGCGACGAGATCATCGACGAGGCAGCGCTGCCGGTGAAGCGAGCCGGGTACACGCCCTGTTTTCGCCGCGAAGCCGGAAGCTACGGTAAGGATGTCCGCGGGTTGAATCGCCTGCACCAGTTCGACAAGGTCGAGCTGCTCAAGTGGGTGCACCCGTCCCACAGCTACGATGAACTGGAAAAGCTCCGGCTCGATGCGGAAGGCCTGTTGCAGAAGCTTGGTCTGCCTTATCGCGTTCTGCTCATGTGCGGGGGTGACATGGGCTTCGCCCAGGCGAAGAAATACGATCTTGAGGTCTGGGCCGCGGGCCAGAAGCGCTGGCTTGAGGTTTCGAGTAGCTCCAACTTCGAGACCTTTCAGGCCCGGCGCGCGCAGATTCGCTTCCGCCCAAAAGACGGGGGCAAACCCGAGCTTGTGCATACGTTGAACGGTTCGGGCCTCGCCGTGCCCCGTGTGCTGGCGGCCTTGTTGGAGAACAATCTTCAGCCCGACGGACGGGTGAAACTGCCCGCGGTGCTGGTGCCGTACTTTGGCCGCGAAGAGCTGAGTTTTAAGTGACATGCGATCGGATCTGCCTCCGGGAGGGCCGGTTGGTGGAGGGAATGTGTTGCCCTCAGCTTGCCCGCGGAATCCTTCCGTGATCCGGCACGAGTGCCCTCGGGCCGCCCGCTCCGGGCGGCCTGCACTGTGGGCCAAGCCCTGGCCCCCATGAAATCGCCCCGCTCAACCGATTGGCCGGCGGCTGCACTGGAGTTGGCTGATTTGATCCCGTATGAGCGGCTACAGGCGTCCGCTTGCGCCGCTGGCGAACGCCTTCGCGGACCGTGGGTGGTCGCATTTTCCGGGGGAGCGGACTCGCTCGCGCTGCTGCTTCTGCTCTGGGCACATTGGCCGGAGCGGCGAGGCCGTCTTCTGGCTTTGCACTTCAACCACCGCCTCCGCGGACGCGCGTCCCAAGCTGATGCGGTCTTTTGCCGCCGGGTCTGCGCTGCGCTTCGGATTGACATCCGCGTGGGCCAATGGACCACGGCACCTCGGAAACCAAGCGAGGCCGAAGCCAGGATGGCCCGGCATGCCTTCTTCCGAGAGGAACTACGGGCCCTGCGTGGTCGCGGCCTCTGGCTGGGTCACCAGATGGATGACGTCGCGGAATCGCTGTTGATGCGCCTCGCCCGGGGCAGTGGGCTGGCGGGGCTGGCCGCGCCGCGGCCAGTGCAGCCGATGCCCGGGGCACGGGTCCATCTTCGGCCCTTGCTGACGT
>CAMAXB010000083.1 GCA_945862035.1 Opitutus sp. GAS368 | reverse complement strand
GCTGACGGTCGCACCCTTTTCGGTCTCCGACCTCTCCGCCGTAAGCGCGCTCGATCTGCCCCCCAAAGATCAGCCCGTTCTCGCCGCCGCGATCCGCCACGGTTGCGACGTTCTGGTGACCGGGGACCGCACGCATTTTGGCTTCCTCTACGAACGGACCCTCCACGGCGTGACGATTCGCTCGCCGAGCTCCCTGGCCGCCGCGGTGGGGAAGCGCGCGTAGCGCGCGATGATTGGTTATTGGTTAATCGTTAATGGCCCGGAGTCACGGAGCGGCGTGGCTAGAAACCCCATTAACCAATGACCAATAACCGTGCCGCGCTTGCGGCACGTCCTACATCCCTAAGCGGCTGCGCAGGGGGGGCGGGCCCTTGCCGGTGGTGGTGCGGACGAGTTCGCGGCGGAGCCAGTCCAGCGCGGCGTTGACCGCGCGCACCTTCACCGTGGCGCGGGGACCCGGGTAGCAGAGGTTCTTCGACCAGGCGCCCTTCGGCGAGTACAGCGCGAGGTGGATTGTGCCCACCGGGTTCTCATTCGTGCCGCCGCAGGGGCCGGCGAAACCGGTGATGGCGATCGCGTAGTCCGCGCCGAGCTTCTCGGCCGCGCCCGATGCCATCGCCACCGCATTTTCCGCGCTGACCGCACCGTGCTGCAGGAGGAGGTCCTCCGGCACATCGAGGAGCTGCATCTTCGACTCGTGCGAGTAGCACACGCAGCCGCCGGCAAAAAACTTGGAGGCCCCGCAGATGTCGGTAAAGCTGTTCGCCAGCAGCCCGCCGGTGGCGGTCTCCGCGACGGCCAGCGTCTTTTCCATCGAGCGCAGCAGGTCGGCGCAGACCTGCGCCATCGAGCTGTGCCCGTAGCACATGAAATCCTCACCGAGAAGCGCGGCGCAGTCCGCGGCGATCGCCTCCAGTTCGGGCAGGGCCAGTTGGCCTGAGGGCGAGCTCAGGCGGCAGTCGACCTGACCCTGGTGCGCGCAGAACGCGATACTGAGCGCGTCGCCGTGCCGATCGAAGAGCGGCTGGAGCTTGGTCTCGAGCGCCGACTCGCCGATGCCGGCAGTACGGAGCTGCACATAGGCCTCGCGCTCCTGCAGCAGCCCGAGCCGCGCGAGCCGCGGGACGACCTGCTCGGTGAACATGGGCTGCAATTCATTCGGGGGGCCGGGCAGCATGCAGAGCACCTTGCCGTCCTGCTCCACCCAGAGGCCGGGCGCGGTGCCGTTGGCGTTGGGCAGGACCTCGCCCCGCTCGAAGGTGTAGGCCTGCTTGAGATTGTTGGGCGTCATCTTGCGGCCGATCCGCGTGAAGCGATCGACGATCGCCTGCTCCACCGTCGGATCAAACACCAGCCGCTGCCCCAGCACCTCGGCGACGGCCTCGCGGGTGCGGTCGTCGCAGGTCGGGCCGAGGCCACCCGTCGTGATGACGACATCCGCACGCTTCCAGCAGTCGCGAAACTCGTTCACGATCACGTCGGCGTCATCGGTGATCGTGACATTGCGGGCGAGCGTGACACCGTGGCGGCCGAGTTGCGCCCCGATGAAGGTGAGGTGACCGTTGGCGGTCAGTCCGAGCAAAAGCTCATCGCCAAGGGTGAGCAGTTCATAGCGCACCTTGGCAAGTGGACGAATCGTGGTCGGGCTGGAGGCGGGAGCGGACGAAACCATACTTGCAGACCCGGAAACTAAGCTAAACTACCCAAAATGCCAGCACGCGCACGAAATGGTCGGAAATCCCGCCCCGGGGCCCGCCTGCCCGGCTCGAGCGGAGCCCCGTCATGAGCCATCCCGAAAACCTGAAGGGAAAGGTGCGCCAGCTCCCCGACAAACCAGGGGTTTACCTGATGAAGGACCGGCTTGGCCGCATCATCTACGTGGGCAAGGCCAAGAGTCTAAAGAAGCGCGTGTCCTCCTACTTCATGCCCTCGCGGGCGATGACGTCGCATCCCAAGATCCGGGCGCTGATCGAGATGATCACGGATTTCGACACGATCGAGGTGAAGTCCGAGCCCGAGGCGCTGCTGCTGGAGGGCCGGCTGATCAAGCAATGGCGCCCGCGGTACAACACGGATTTCACGGACGACAAGCGCTTCCTCCTAGTCCGGGTCGACTTGGGCGAGGAGTTGCCGCGCTTCCGGCTCACGCGTATCCGCAAGGACGACCGCTCGCGGTACTTCGGGCCCTTTGCCCACAGCGGCCTGTTGCGCAAGACATTGGCGGAGATGCGGCGGAAATTCGGCGTGCTGCTCGCCGACACCACGCCACAGGCCCTGCCGGATGGGCGCTGGAAGCTCTACGACGATGTGCGCGAGGAACTTTACGGCGGCGTGAATGAGATCAGCGCCGCCGACTACCGGACGCGCGTCGACGAGGCCTGCGCCTTCCTCGAGGGGAAGTCGCGGGAGTGGCTGGCCACGTTGCGCACCGAGATGACCAAGGCGGCGGAGCGCCAGGCCTTCGAGAAGGCGGCGGAGCTCCGCGACATCGTCTTTGCGCTGGAGAAGACGCTCGAGAAAACCCGCCGCTTCGAGCGCGACCAGCCCCTCCTGCGCACGGATGACGAGGCCCTGCGCACCCTGCAGGAGGCCTTGGGGCTGGACGCGCCGCCCGCGCACATGGAGTGCTTTGACATCTCACACATCAGCGGCACCTACGTGGTCGCCTCGATGGTGCACTTCACCGAGGGCCGGCCGGACAAGGACCAGTACCGGCGCTTTCAGATCAAGAGCTTCATCGGCAATGACGACTTCCGCGCAATGGAGGAGGTTGTTGGGCGCCGCTACCGCCGGCTGCAAGAAGAGGGCAAACCGTTCCCCGACCTTGTGGTGATCGACGGCGGCCGGGGCCAGATCGGCGCGGCGCTCAAGGCATTCTTCGCGATCGACGCCAACCCACCGCCCCTGATCGGCCTCGCGAAGAAGCATGAGACGATCATTTTTCCCGATGCGCGCGAGCCGCTCAACCTCGGCCTCACCCACCCGGGCCTGCAGCTCCTGCAGCGCCTGCGCGACGAGGCCCACCGCTTCGCCAACACCTATAACGCGGACCTGCGCTCCAAGAAGATCCGCGAATCGGTCCTCGATGATTTCGAGGGCCTCGGCCCGAAACGCCGCGCCGCCCTGCTCGCGCACTTCGGCAGCATCGACCGGCTGCGGGCCGCCAGCGCCGAGGAGATCGGCGCGATCGACGGCTTCGGGCCGAAGATGGCGGCGGAGTTGCAGGCGTTTCTGAATCGACCGGCGATTGGTAAGGCGGAGTCCGCGTGATCACCCGAGATAGGACCTAGAGGACGGAGGGGACCGTCCCATTCTCCGACCCTCCGATCATCCGACCCCATTTCCCGCTCGGAACCGGCACCCGGGCCCGCTTTAAAGGCCTCTCCTGCAATGCACCTTCGTCTCGCCGCCGCTGCCTGTTTGCTGCTCGCGCTCGCCGCGCCCCTTCGCGCGGACGTGGTGCTCGCGCCGCCCTTCCAGGATCGCGCGGTACTGCAGCGCGACCGGCCTCTCGCCGTGTGGGGCCGCGCCGACGCGGGCGAGAAAATCCAGGTCACGCTCGCCGGCCAGACGCTGGGCACCACGGCCGCGCGCGACGGTCGCTGGATTGTCTATCTCGATCCCCTCCCCGCCTCGGCCGTCCCGACCGAGCTCGTCGTCGTAGGAAAGAATACGGTCACCGTCCGCCAGGTGCTCATCGGCGAAGTCTGGCTCGTGACCGGGGCCGACCTGATCGCGCGGGCGACCACGCCGGACGCCGCGCCGCGGCCCGCCCCCGTCGATCCCAACCCGCCTGTGCGTGTGTTCAAGGCCACCCCGACCCCCGCGGAAAGCCCGGCTGAGGCCGTGGCCGGATCCTGGTCGGACTTGCCCGCCGACAGCCCCGCCACGACCGGCGCCTTTGCGCGCGATCTGCAGCGACGGCTCCAGGTGCCCATCGGCGTACTCGAGGCCGTCGCGCCCGGCCGCACCCTCGACGCCTGGTTGAGCCCCTCGGCAATCACGAGCGTCGGCGGGTCGACCGCGCCGGACGCAGCTCGCCTGTTCAATGGCACGCTCCATCCGCTGCTGCCCTACGCGGTGCGCGGCATCCTCTGGTCCGCCGATTTGGCGGATGCCGATCGCGCGGCAGGCTACGCGGCGCGCTTTGCCGCGCTCATCACGGCCACGCGCCTCCATCTCGGTCAGGGCGACGTCCCGTTTTTCTGGCTGCAACTGGCGCCCACCGCGGCCCCGGTTGATCCCTTGGCCCGCCCCGGCGCACGCGTGCGCGAGGCTCAGGAACAGGCGCTCGAACTGCCCGCGACCGGGCAGGCCCTCGCCATCGACCTCGCTGCTACCGATACCCGCGAGATGGGACGCCGCCTCGCCCTGCTCGCCCGCAACCAAGTGTATGAACTTCCGGTCGATGCCTCGGGTCCCCGCTTCGAGCGCGCCGATCGCGAAGGGGCCAGCCTGCGCGTGTTCTTCCGGCACGCCGACAACGGCCTCACCGCCGGCAGCCGTCCGCCCGAGGCCTTTGAAATCGCGGGCTCCGACCGCGTCTTCCACCCCGCCACCGCCGTGATCCAGCGTAACACGGTCCTCGTATCCTCCCCCGCGGTGAAGGAACCCGTCGCCCTCCGCTACGCCTGGACGAATGCCCCCAAGGCCAACCTCTTCAACGGCGCCGGCCTCCCCGCCGCGCCGTTCCGGACGGACGATTGGGATTGAGCGAACGTCGGAAAGGAAACGTGGAAAGGAAACCTGAAACCTGAGTTCTCAGACTTCCCTGTCCTCCGTCCTCCGCAACTCAGGTTTCAAGTCTCAGGTCTCAGGTTTCTCCCCCTAAGAACTTTCCCGATGGATCGTTTTAACGGATACGCAGTCTAACTCCCCTCCATGAAACTCCTCCGCCTTCCGTTGTTCGTCCTGGCCGCGCTGGCGGCCGCTCCGGCCCTCCTTCCGGCCGCGGCGATCACCCCGTCCTCCCAGCTCACCGCCGCCACGGTCTATCTCGATCGCGCGGTCCTCACCCGCACCGCGCGGGTCGACCTCCCGGCCGGCCAGTCCGAGCTCGTTTTCGAACGGCTGCCCGCCGGCCTCGTCGACCAATCCCTGCAGGTGACCGGACGCGGCACCGCGACGGCCACGATTCTCGATGTCAGCGCGCGCACAACCTTCGTCGCCGCCACGCCCAGCATGCGCGTGAAGGCGCTGGAGGATGAACTCATCGGCCTCCAGCAGCAGGACCGCGCCTTCGCCGACCGCCTCGCCCACCTCAGCCAGCAGCGCGCCTTGCTCGCCAAGATCGAGTCGGCCATGACCACACCGCCAACTGGTGACGCCGCCACGCCCCGGCCCACGTTTGAGGACTGGCAGAAGCTGCTCACCTTTCAGGCCGAGACGCTCACGCGCCTCACCAGCGAACAGCAGACCGTCGACCGCCAGCGCGCAGATCTCGAGGCCAAGATCGCCGCGGTCGAGGCGCAGCTCAACGCGCTCCGCGGCCAGCAGCCCGAGGGCCGCGCGTTCAAGACCGTGACCGTCCGCGTTGCCGCCACGACCGCCGGCAGCCTCGACGTGACCCTCGGCTACGCCGTCCCCGGTGCCTCCTGGACGCCGGCCTACGACGCTCGCCTGCGGGGCGAAACCCGGGTGGTCGAACTGACCTACTACGGCGTCGTGCGCAACGGCACGGGCGAGGATTGGAACAATCTCGCGCTCACCCTCTCGACCGCGCGCCCCAGCATGGGCGGCGGCGCGCCGGAATTGCCGGCGTGGATTGTGGATGTTAACCGGCCGATGCCGCCCATGCCCCTGGCGATGGAAATGCGCCGCAAGGAAATGAGCGAGCGCCAAGCCTTCAATCAAATGGCCGTGGCCTCCGCGGCCCCGATGGCCGACGCGAGGGTCGAGCAGGATGCCGGCCTGACGTTCTCCACGATCGAGGCCGGCACCACCAGCGCGACCTTCAAGATCGCCACGCCCGTAACACTCGCGAGCGACAGCACCTCGCAGAAGGTCGCCATCACCTCCGCCAAGCTGCCGGGCAATCTCCAGTACCAGGCCACGCCCAAGCTGCTCGAGGCCGCCTTCCTCCGCGCGTCCGTGACCAATACCGGCGAATTTCCCTTCCTCGCGGGTCCGGTCAGCACCTTCCTCGACGACACCTTTGTGGCCACCAGCCGGCTCAAGACCGTGATGCCCGGCGAACGCTTCGAGCTCGCGCTGGGCGTCGATGACGCGATCGCGGTCAAGCGCCACCTGGTGAATCGTTTTGCAGAGGACACCGGCCTGACGAACAGCGGGCGCCGCGTGACCTATGAGTTCCTTGTCACGATCACGAACAACAAGAAGACGGCCGAGCGCGTGGTCTTCACAGAGGCGATCCCGGTTTCCCGCGACGAGAAGATCGTCGTGAAGCTGCTCACCCCGCTGGAGCGCGAGCTCGGCACCGCGGCGGCGCCGAAGGAGGTCTCACGCGAGGAGGACGGCAAGCTGGTCTGGCGCCTCGACCTCAAGCCCGGCGAGCAGCGGGAGATCCCGCTCAAGGTCAGCATCGATCACCCGGCGGACGTCGAGGTCGTCGGGTTGAACTGAGATCAGATTTTAACCACGAATGGACACGGATTCACACGAATTCCGATCCGCTCGGAACCAGAGTGAATTGACCACGGATGAACACGGATAGACACGGATTCAAACCATCGGATTGCGGATCCAATCCGTGTGCATCCGTGTTCATTCGTGGTTAATCAATCCGCGGTTCGATGGCTCGAATCCCTTCGCGTGAATCTGCGTCCTTCGCGGTTAAACAATTCGTAACTTTAACTCACACGAAAGCGCTCCAGCAGCGCCTTCGTGGCGCGGATGCCGTCGGGCTCGGAGAGCGTCCGGCCCTCGTACTCGATGCCAATGTAGCCGCGGTAGCCGGCGGCCTTGACGATCGGGAGGAGGCGGTGGAAATCGATGTTCTGCTCATTCCCCGCCCCGTCGAACTCCAGCGCCTTGGCGCTGACGCCCTTGGCGAAGGGCATGAGTTCCTCGGTGCCCTTGTAGCGATCATACTCCTCGGTCGGGGAGATCCGGAAATTGCCGAAGTCGGGCAGCGTGCCCACGCGTGGGTGCGCGGCGAGCTTCATCACGCCGGCGAGCCAGGAACCGTTGCTGGAAAGGCCGCCGTGGTTCTCGACAATCACATTGATGCCGTAGCCGTCGGCATACTGCGCGAGCGCCCGCAGGCCGTCGGCCGCGAGCTTCTGCTGCTCCTCGAACGTGCCCAGACTGGCGGCGTTCACGCGGATGGCGTGACAGCCCAGCGTCTTCGCCGCATGGACCCAGCGGTGGTGGTTGGAAACGGCCTTGCCGCGCTCCGCGGGATCGGGGTCGCCGAGGCGGCCCTCGCGGTCGCACATGATCAGGATGCTGGTCACGCCCTCGCCGTCGGCGCGCTTCCTGAGCTCGGCCACGACGCTATCGGTCAGCGTCTCCATGTAGAACTGATTCACATATTCGATCGCGCTGATGCCGTAGTCGCGCTTGGCGATGCGCGCGAAGTCCATCGCGTCGAGCGTGCCCGCGCGGAACGCGCGATTGAGGGACCACTGCGCGAGCGAAATCTCAAACCACGGAGCAGACGCCGGCGTGGCGGCAGCCCGGAGGGAACGGGACGCAAGGGCGCCGGCGCTCAGGCCGATCGCCGTCTGGAGGAAAGTGCGACGGGTGGAATTCATAGGGGCTGAGGGGTGAAGGGGAACAAGGTCTTGTCGACCTTCCGCCGTCGAGTCAATCGGCGCGCGTTTCCGAGACTTGCGCGGGATCATTCGTTGTTGGTGCCTCGTTCCTCGTTCTTTGTTCCGTGTTCTTTACTTCAACCCGCGAACAAGGAACCAAGCACGACGAACGGTTCTCCCTTTCCGACCTGACAACTCCCGCCGCTTGCATCCGGGCGGGAGATCGTTTGCGCTGCAACCATGCCCCTTCCCGTATCCCCACGGCAGGCCGTCGTGTCGGCGCTGCTCGTCCTGTCCCCATTGATGACCTTCGCCGCCGAGACGTCGAATCCGGCCCTCGCGAAGCTCCTGCAGATCGCGACCCGCGTGCCGGAGCCGGAGGTCAATGAGGCGTCGGACGAGGCCGAGCAGGCCATTGCCCGCATGAAGGTGGCCGCCCCGCTCTCGATCGGTCTGTGGGCCGCCGAGCCGATGCTGGCGAATCCGGTTGCCTTCACGTTCGACGAGCGGGGCCGGCTTTTCGTGGCGGAGACCTACCGCTACCGTTCCAGCGTGCTCGACATCCGCGACTTCATCGCGCCGATGCTCGAGGCCGATCTCGCCCTGCGCACGGTCGAGGACCGCGTGGCCATGATCGAGAAGATCCTCGGCCGCGAAGGCGTGAAGGAGCTCTCGATCGAGAGCGAGCGCGTCCGGTTGGTCGAGGACCGCGACGGCGACGGCAAGGCCGACTTCTCCAGCATTTACGCCGAGGGCTTTGATGACCCGCTCGACGGCATCGCCTCGGGCGTGCTCGCGCGCGACGACAAGGTCTGGTTCGCCAATATTCCGAGCATCTGGATCCTCGAGGGCACCACGCCCGACGGCAAGGCGGTCAGCCGCCGCGAGATGAGCCGCGGCTACGGCGTCCATTTCAACTACACCGGCCACGATCTGCACGGCCTGATCTTCGGCCCCGACGGCAAACTCTACTTCTCGATCGGCGACCGCGGCTCCCATCTCGTCACGCAGGAAGGCAACACGATCGCCCTCCCCGACGAGGGCGCGGTCTTCCGCAGTGATCCGGACGGCGCCAATCTCGAGGTCGTCGCGACCGGCCTGCGCAATCCGCAGGAGCTCGCGTTTGACGAGCACGGCAATCTCTGGACCGGCGACAACGACTCCGACCAGGGCGACATGGAACGCCTCGTCCACGTGGTCGAGGGCGGCGACAGCGGCTGGCGCATCGGCTACCAGTTCGCCCCGCTCGGGCGCGCGGGTCCGTGGAACAGGGAGAAACTCTGGCTCCCCCGCTTCGACGGGCAGGCTGCCTATGTGCTGCCTCCGATCGCCAACATCGAGGACGGCCCCTCCGGCATCGACTACTACCCGGGCACCGGCCTCGGCGGCACATACAAGGGCCATCTCTTCATCACCCACTTCAAGGGTTCACCCGCCACCAGCGGCGTCCATACTTACACCGTCGCCCAGCAGGGTGCCTCGTTCAAGATCGGCACGAGCCAGCCCTTCCTCGCGGCCGCGTTGCCCACGGACCTGATGTTCGGCGCCGACGGGAAAGTCTACTTCTCCGACTGGCACAACGGCTGGCCGAAGTCCCGCCGCGGCCGCATCTACGCCGTCACGCATCCCGCCGATGCGACCGATCCGCTGGTGCAGCAGACCAAGCGGCTCCTGCGCGAGGGCTTCAAGTCCCGCCCCGAGGCCGAACTGGCCACCCTCCTCGGCCACGCCGATCAGCGCGTCCGCACCGAGACCCAGTTTGAATTCGCCCGCCGCGCCGCCCCGGCCCCGCTCACGGCCGTAGCCAACCGCGCCGACGCCGCGCCCCTCGCCCGCCTGCACGCCGTCTGGGGTCTGGGTCAGATCGCCCGCACCGACCGCAGCGCGCTCGCCTCCCTGCCCGCCCTGCTCCACGACGCCGATCCCGAGGTCCGGGCCCAAGCCGCCAAGGTCCTCGGCGACGCCCGCGAACCCTCCGCCCTCCCCCTCCTGATCGCCGCGCTGAAGGACGAGGCCGCCCGCGTCCGCTTCTTCGCCGCCCAGAGTCTCGGCAAGCTCCGCGTCCCCGCGGCGACCGGACCGCTGCTGGATCTCCTCCGCGCCAATCGCGATGAGGATCTCTATCTCCGCCACGCCGCCGTGATGGGCCTCGTCGGTAGTAACAACCTTTCTGAGCTGGCCGCGGCCGCGGCGGACGCCGACCGCTCGGTTCGCTTGGGGGTGCTGCTCGCCTACCGCCGCCTGCAAAGCGCCGAGGTCGCCCGCTTTCTCACGGATGCCGATCCGCTCCTGGCAGTGGAGGCCGCGCGCGCGATCAACGACACGCCGATCCCGGCCGCCTTCCCCGCCCTAGCGAACCGGCTGGAGGCTTCGACGGGCGACGAGCTCTTCGCCCTGCGCGCGATCAACGCTCATTTCCGCCTCGGCGCGGATGTGAACGCCCACGCGCTGGCCGCCTTTGCCGCGAACCAGCAGGCGCCCGCCCCGCTGCGCGCGGAAGCGGTCAGCCAGCTCGCCGCCTGGCCCTCCCCGCCGGATCGCGACCGCATCGTCGGCGTGTACCGGCCGCTGACCGTACGCGACGGTGCCGTCGCCACCGGCGCGCTGCTGCCGCTGCTCCCCGATCTGCTCACCGCCTCCACCGAGGAGGTGCAGCTCGCCGCCCTCGAGGCGGTCGGCAAGCTCAAGGTCACGGGCGCGGCCAATACGCTGTTTGCCCTCGTCCGCTCCGACCAGCAGCCCGCCGCCGTCCGCCGCGCCGCGCTCGGCCTGCTCGACACCTTCCAGGATCCGCGGCTGGCGGAGGCGGTGAAGATCGCCAGCGCGTCTGATCAGCCCGTCCTGCGACTGGCCGCGCTGCCCATCGCCGCGCGTTTCTCGGCCGCGGACTCCCTCCCCGTGATCGAGGCCCTCCTCACCCGCG